>JALNZK010000090.1:20722-22186 GCA_023229365.1 Pseudomonadota bacterium
ATCCCGTGTGCAGGATGTATCCCGTGTGCAGGATGTATCCCGTGTGCAGGATGTATCCGCAGGATATATCTTAGTCTTTTAGCAGATCACTGAGGGGTTGGTCGGTGAATTCTCTGAGGAAGTATTCGATAGGTTCTTCTTGATCGACCTTCCACATTTTAATAAGGAAAGTTTTACCTCGGAACTTCAACACCATAGCTGGATCGATAGGAACTTTCTTTGTGATGGTAGTTTTAACGGAGAGGGAATCGTGGTTAGGAATCCAGATAGCTCCGACTTCAAAGGGCATGGTGAGGGGGAGCAAGTCACCAACGATGGGGCTGCTATAGAATTCAGCGAATAGTCGATAGATTTTGGATACAGCGTCACGATAGGTTTTTTGGAGATTGCCGCCGATTTCACCTGGGAGTTTAGCGGTCACTTGCACTGTGGAGTAATTCCAATCATCGGTTTTATGTTTGAAGGAGCCCAATTTTACTTTATGGCTTCCTGTGAAGAGTGGAGTATAGACAAAGAGAGTAGTTTGCAGGACTTTGCCGACTTTTGGTTCACATTTCTTTTTTGGTTCAATGACAGCATCCTTGGCATCGGTTTCATCTTTAACAAGCACAAAGGCTTTACCTACTTTTTGAAAGAGCAGATGTCTTTGCAATTTGAACATATTTTCATCAATGAGTGGAAAGACACGGCTGACGGTAGCGGTGAACCATTGATCTAGGAGTTTATCAAGGATTTGGCTACGTTGTTCCAAGAAATCTTTGAGGGCATTTTTGTTAAAGATTTTGGGGTTTGTATTTTTAACCTTATCAATTTGGGCGAGGATAGCTTTAGTGGCATCCTTTGGGCAGGCGGTGGTGTGAGCGGCGACAACTTTAGGGAAGTTAGCGATAGATTCGGCTACGGCAGACATGAGAGACTCCTTTTAGGTTACAGTAACGGTTCCGATATTATACCAGTTTCCGACATTTCCTTGAATAGCAAGAGCGATGGGACCGGCCCCTACTTGGACGGTATAATTTCCTGGGTTGATGCCGGTGAGATCAACGGCGAGGTTATCAATTCTTGCTCCTGGCAGGAAACCTTTGAGATTGTGTCCACAGTCGATGATTTTATTTCCAATTTTAATCAATACATTTTGATTGGAGTAGCAGGGGGCATTTCCCTTATTGGTCCAATGGAGGTTAATATTTAGTGTACCATTTGCTGTGGAGTCGTGATCGGCTTGGGTGAGAACGAATCTATATCCCAATTTAGCGATCATATTTTGGACAGTGGGTAGTAGTGCTGCTGGAATGGTAGCTGATTTATTACTGAATTCACTGACGTGATTATTGATAGCCCATTGGATAGCACTGTACCAAGCGGCAGAATTGACCATAGTACCGCTTGGTTCTAGGATAACGGGTGCAATTTTCCATTGATTTGGAGAGGCGGCGATAACGGTAGGCAAAAAGGTATTCATTT
>JALNZK010000091.1 GCA_023229365.1 Pseudomonadota bacterium
TCCGCGAGTTGGTGGCGCGCATCCACGTTCGTCGGATCGACGGAGATCGCCTTCTCGAAGTGCGTGCGGGCGACCTCCGGATCGCCGTGCTGGCGTTCGTACCGGGCCTGGCGCAGGTACCCGAGCACGAGCTCCTTCATCGCCCCGGACTCGGCCCGTTGGAGCAGCTCTCTCGCGCGCGCGTTGTTTCCCTGCTCGGCGAGCACCTCCTGGAGGATGCGGACCGCCTCGGCGTGCTTTCCGACGTCGATCGCCAGCGCCGCCCGCTCGATCTTCTCCGTCAGATCCCTGGGGGTCGGTTTGGCCTGGGCGTCGGGCGCGTGCGAGAGGACCATGCCGAGGGCGCGGCTCAGGCGCTCCTTCTTCCATTGCGAACGGCGATCCCCGGCGTCGGCGGGAGGCTGCGAGCTCACGGTCGCCCGTTTTTCCGGCGGCTTGCGCTCTGGGGCGATCGTCGTCACCACGGATCCGCGGCGGGCCGCCGCGGGCTGCGAGCTCACGCGGGAGGGCCCCGGGGCCGGCGGGGTCGGGTGCGCGTTCGACTGCGCCGCGATCTTCTTCGAGAGCTCGGCGGCCTCGCGCAGCTGCCGTTCGATCTTCCACAGCTCGATCTGCTCCGCGATGTACGCGTCGTAGGCGGCGCGCTGCTCCGGATCCGCCAGGGTCTCGTACGCGCGGGTGAGCCGCACGAAGATCACCTCCATCTTCTTGCGGAGCTCGGGGGCCCGCGGGCCGAAGGCGCGATCGGGGTGGTACCGCTTGGACAGCACGAAGTACGCGGCGCGCATCTCCTTGCGATCGGCGTTCGGCTCCACGGAGAGCAGCTCGTAGTAGTTGAGTCCGTTCATCTCGGTCGCGAGGCGATCGACGTCCGCCTCGAGCGAGTCCGTCTCGTCGGTCGAGGCGCCACCCGCCTCGACCTTGGGATCCGCATGGCCCGCCACGCCCGGGAACGCGACGCGGCCGGAGCCCTCCAGCGAGGCGACGATGCGGCACGCGAGCTCGGCAGGGATGCCCGCGGCGTCCGCGATCGCGGCGATGGTCGCCCGCCCGTCCACCTGCGACAGGACGAGCTGCGCCATCGGATCCAGCTGGGCCGGATCCGAACCGCCTCGCGGCGCGGGGACCTGGTTGGGCGTCGGTACAGCCATGGTCGTGCTCCGTCCGGGAATATCTATCACAGAATGAAGCGGGAGAGATCCTCGCTGTCGAGGACGTCGGCGAGCGAGCTGCGGACGCGATCCCCGTCCATCTCCACCTTCGTCCCGCCCATCTCGGGCGCCCGATAGGATATCTCCTCGAGCAGCTTCTCGAGGATCGTGTGGAGCCGGCGCGCGCCGATATTCTCCATGCTGAGGTTCACCTTGGCGGCGATCTCCGCGATCGCGCGCACCGCGTCGTCGGTGAAAAGGAGCTCGACCCCCTCGGTCGCCAGCAGCGCGACGTACTGCTTCGTGAGCGCGTTCCTCGGCTCGGTGAGGATGCGGACGAAGTCGTCGGCGCCGAGCGTGTCGAGCTCGACGCGGATCGGGAAGCGGCCCTGGAGCTCCGGGATCATGTCGGCGGGCTTCGCGACGTGGAACGCGCCCGCGGCGATGAACAGCATGTGATCGGTCTTGACCGGGCCGTACTTGGTGTTGACGGTCGAGCCCTCGACCAGCGGGAGCAGGTCGCGCTGCACGCCCTCCCTGGAGACGTCGGGCCCGTGGCCCTCGCCGAGGCGGCCGCGGCCGACGATCTTGTCGATCTCGTCGATGAAGACGATGCCGGTCTGCTCCGCGCGCCGCCGCCCCTCCTGCTGCACCGAATCCATGTCGATGAGCTTCTCGGCCTCGCTCTGCGTGTAGATCTCGAGCGCCTCCGCCACCTTGACCTTGCGGCGCTTCTTGCGGTTCTTGAACCCCGGGAGGTTCTGGAACATGTCCTTGAGGTTGATGTCCTCGAGCCCCGCGGCGCTGAACACCTCGACCATCGGCATGCTCGTGTCCGGGACCTCGAGCTCGACGTACCGGTCGTCGAACTCGCCGGCGCGCAGCCGGCTGCGCAGCTCCTCCGTGCTCGCGCGCTGCGCCGCGCGATCCGGCATCTCGTAAGGCTCCGGCGACGGGACGGCCGGCCGCTCCTCGGGCAGGAGCACCTCGATGACGCGGTCCTCCGCGAGATCGCGCGCCTTGGTGCGGATGCGCTCCTCCTCCTCGCGGCGCACGAGCGAGACCGACGCCTCGACGAGATCGCGCACGATGGAGTCCACGTCCCGGCCCACATAGCCGACCTCCGTGAACTTCGACGCCTCCACCTTCACGAAGGGCGCCTGCGCGAGCCGGGCCAGCCGCCGGGCGATCTCGGTCTTCCCGACGCCGGTGGGGCCCACCATGATGATGTTCTTCGGCGAGATCTCGTCGCGCAGATCCTCGGCGACGTTCTGCCGGCGCCAGCGGTTGCGCAGGGCGATCGCCACCGCGCGCTTCGCCTTGTTCTGGCCGACGATGTACCTGTCGAGCTCGGAGACGACCTCGCGCGGCGTGAACGTCGACGCGACGGGGAGCTTCGCGGATTCGGACATCCTCCCTCCCGTGCGCGCGCTCAATGGAGCTCCTCGAGCATGATCTCGCCGCCCGTGTAGACGCAGATCGACTTCGCGATCTCGATGGCCTCGCGCGCGATCTCGCTCGCCGAGAGCTGGGTGTGCTTGACGAGCGCCGCCGCCGCGGCCTGCGCGTACGGGCCGCCGGAGCCGATCGCCACGACGCCGGCGTCCGGCTCGATCACGTCGCCGGTGCCCGAGATGACCAGCGACGCGGTCTTGTCGACCGCGATGAGCATCGCCTCGAGCCGCCGGAGCGCCCGATCGGTGCGCCACTCCTTCGCGAGCTCCACCGCGGCGCGCGTCAGGTTGCCGTTGTGCTCCTCGAGCTTGCCCTCGAGCCGGCCGAAGAGCGTGAAGGCGTCGGCCGACGCGCCCGCGAAGCCGGCGATCACCTTGCCGCCCGCGAGGCGCCGCACCTTGCGCGCCGTCATCTTCATCACGGTCTGGCCCATCGTGACCTGGCCGTCTCCGGCGACCGTCACGACGCCGTCCCGGCGCACGGCGACGATGGTCGTCGAGCGGATGCGATCTCCTTGGCTCATTTGTCCTCTTCCTCGCTCTCTCTCTCCGAAGGCGGCGCCACGTGCGCCAGGGGGTGCGCCTTGTCGTACACCGCCATCAGGCCATCGATGCAGACGTGCGTGTAGCGCTGGGTCGTCGACAGGCTCGAGTGGCCGAGCAGCTCCTGGATCACCCGCAGATCCGCGCCGGCGTCGAGCAGGTGCGTCGCGCACGAGTGGCGCAGGGCGTGCGGGTTGACGCTCTCCCGCGCGCCGGTCTCGAGGCCGCGGCGGCGCGTCATCCGTTGCACCGACCTGGCCGACATCCTCGCGCCGCACCGGTTCAGGAACAGCGCCGTCGCGTGGGGCGCGCGGCCCTGCGCGGTGACGACCTCGGTGCGCCGGGGCAGGTACGCCTCCAGCGCCTGTACGGCCTTGCTCCCGAGCGGCACGATCCTCTCCTTCCCGCCCTTTCCCGCCACGCGAACGAGGCGATCCCCCCGATCGACGTCGACGATGTCGAGCGCCACGACCTCGCTCACGCGCAGCCCGCTGCCGTAGAGGATCTCCGCCACGGCGGTGTCCCGGAGCTGTGCGGGCTCGTGATCCCCTTCGTCTTCCACGAGCCGGGCCGCCTCGTCGACGGTCACGAACCGCGGGAGCTTCCGATTCAGGTGCGGCGACCGCACGGCCTGCGCCGGGTTCGCGGCCGCGAGCCCCTTCCTCTTCAGGAAAGAGAAGAGGCCGCGCAGCGCCGCGAGCTTCCGACTCTGGCTCGCCGGCCCGTTCGCGCCGTACAGCCCGGCAAGGTATGCACGTACGGCCGTCGCGTCAACCCGCCCGACGTCGTCGGCGCCGCAGCGCCCGTCGAGGAACGCCGCAAACTCGGCCAGCGACCGCGCGTAGGTCTCGACCGTCTTCACGGCGTACCGCCGCTCGTGCGCGAGGTGCTCGAGGTAGAGCGCGATCGCCTGGCGAATGGGTTCGGTCACGCGCGGATTCTACTCGAAGGGGAGGGGAGGGGACTAGGAAACGGCGGGCGCGTGCTCCGCGATCCAGGGGGCGAGGTCGGCGAGGGCTCTCTCGGCGCACGCCTGCCGGTGGTCCCGCTTGCCGATCCCGCGCGGCCGCTCCGGGCAGTCGATCATCGCCCAGACGACGTTCGACGGCTGGTAGCGGCCCGCGCCGCGCCGCGTGTGGCGCATGAGCCCGCCGAGCGCGGTGCCGGGCGGCGGCAACGAGAACGGGCGATCGAGCGCGAGCGCGGCGGTCGAGATCCCGACGACGAGGCCGGACGCGATCGACTCGACGTACCCCTCGACGCCGGTGAGCTGCCCGGCGAGCGCGACCTCGGGGCGGTCGAGGAGCCGCATGCGGTCGTCGAGGCACGCGGGCGCGTCGACGAAAGTGTTGCGGTGCACCTGGCCGTACCTCTCGATCGCGGCGCGGCCGAGGCCTGGGATCATGCGGACGACGCGCGCCTGCTCGGCCTGTCTGAGGCGCGTCTGGAACCCGACGAGGTTGTACGCGGTGCGCGCCGCGTCCTCGGGGCGGAGCTGCACGACCGCGAACGGGCGCCGCCCGGTGCGCGGATCGACGAGGCCGACCGGCTTGAGCGGGCCGTGCGCGAGCGTTTGCGGCCCGCGCCGCGCCATCTCCTCGATCGGCAGGCACCCCTCGAAGAACGGCGCGGACTCGAACGCGTGCAGGGGGGTCTTCTCCGCCGCGACGAGCGCCGCGACGAGCGCGTCGTACTCCGCCCTCTCGAGCGGGCAGTTGAGGTAGGACGCCGCGTCGCCCGTCCCCTCGTAGCGATCCGCGCGGAAGACGACGTCGAAATCGATGCCGTCGGCCGAGACGAGCGGCGCGATCGCGTCGTGGTAGGCGAGCCGCGCGCCGCGGCAGTCGATCGCCTCTGCGAGCGGGCCCGCCGTGAGGGGTCCGGTCGCGACGATCGCGAGCCCCGCCTCGGGGAGGGCGTCGGCGCGCCGCCTTTCGATCGCGATCCTCGGGTGCGCCGCGAGCGCCGCTTCGACGCGGCTCGAGAACGCGCGGCGATCCACGGCGAGCGCGCGCCCGGCGGGCACGGCGGTCTCGCCGGCGATCCGCAGGAGCAGGGAACCGGCGCGCCGGAGCTCCTCCTTGATCAGGCCGACCGCGTTGTCGAGCGAGGCGCCGCGCAGGGAATTCGAGCACACGAGCTCGGCGAGGCCGTCGCCGACGTGCGCCGGGCTCCTTTCGCCCGGCTTCATCTCGACGAGGTGGACGTCGACGCCGCGCGCGGCGAGCTGCCACGCCGCCTCCGAGCCCGCGAGCCCGCCGCCGATCACCGCGACCGGTGCGGCTCGGGACGGCATCAACCCTCGGTGTTTTCGGCGCGCTTGAACGAACAGCCGGCAGCCGTGCACTTGAGCTCGCGCCCGCCACGGCGCCGGCCGGCGGCGACGAGGAACCCCGCGCCGCAGTCCGGGCAGGTCTCCTTGACCGGGGTGCCCCAGATGACGAAGTCGCAGCCGTTCGCCTTGTACTCGCTACAGCCGAAGAAGACGCGGCCGGTCTTGGTCCGGCGCTCGACGAGCTCGCCCTTGCAGCCGGGCTTCGGGCAGGCGATCCCGGTCGGGACCGAGCGCGTGGCCTTGCACGCCGGATATCCGGAGCACGCGAGGAAGTCGCCGAAGCGGCCGCGCTTGCGCACCATCGGCTTGCCGCACTCGGTGCAGGCGAGATCGATGGCCTCGGGCGGGGCGGACGGCGCGCCGGACTCCATCTCGCGCGTGTTGCGGCACGCCGGGAAGCCCGTGCACGCGAGGAAGCGGCCGTTGCGGCCCCACTTGACGACCATCGGCTTGCCGCACAGCTCGCACAGCTCCGCGGACTCGACGCGCATGTCGCGGACGTCCTCCATCTCCTTGAGCGCGGTCTGCACTTCGATGTGGAACGGCTTGTAGAACTCCTGGAGCAGCACGACCCAGTCCTCGGTCCCGTCCTCGATCTTGTCGAGCGACTCCTCCATGGAGGCCGTGAAGTCGGCGTCGAGGATGCGCGGGAAGTGGCGCACGAGGCGGTCGGTCACGAGCTCGCCGAGCTCCGACGGGTTCAGCCTCCCGTCCTCCTTCATGACGTAGCGGCGCTCCTGGATCGTCGAGAGGATCGTCGCGTACGTCGACGGCCGGCCGATGCCGCGCTCCTCGAGCTCGCGGATCAGCGTGCCCTCGGTGAAGCGGGGGGGCGCCTGCGTGAACTTCTGCTCCGGGACGACGCCGACGGACGTGAGCGACAGCTGATCGCCCACGGCGAGCGCCGGCAGCTCGGCGACCTCCTCATCGGTCTCGGCGTCGCCGTTCTTGCCGTTGGCCGCGCCCTGGTCGTCGGTGGCCTCGAGCCAGCCGCGGAACTTGAGGATCGAGCCCGACACGCGCAGCGTGTGCCGGCCCGCCTCGACGGTGACGGCGGTCTGGTCGTACACGGCGGGCTTCATCTGGCACGCCACGAAGCGCTCCCACACGACGCGGTAGAGCTTCCGCTGATCGGCCGAGAGGTACTTGCCGACCGCGTCCGGGAGGTACCGCACGGACGTAGGGCGGATCGCCTCGTGCGCGTCCTGCGCGCCCTTGCGGCTCTTGAAGACGTTCGGCTTCCCCGGCACGGCATCGTCGCCGAAGGCCTCCTTGATGTAGTCGCGGGCCTCGTCCACGGCGTCGGTCGACAGGCGGACCGAGTCCGTGCGCATGTACGTGATCAGGCCGACCGTGCCCTCGGAGCCGACGTCGACCCCCTCGTAGAGCTGCTGCGCCACCATCATGGTGCGCTTCGCCGTGAAGCGGTACCTGCGCGCCATCTCCTGCTGGAGCCGACTCGTGATGAGCGGCGGCGGCGCCTGGCGCTTGCGCTCCTTGCGCTCGACGCTCGAGACGGTGAAGGAGGAGCGCTCGATCTCGCCCTTGACGGCCAGCGCCGTCGCCTCGTCGTTGATCTCGTTCCTCTTCCCGTCCGTGCCCCAGTAGCGCGCCATGAAGGGGGGAGGCGCAAAGCCCGTGACCTCGGCACCGATCTTCCAGTACTCCTTGGGCACGAACGCCGAGATCTCGTGCTCGCGGTCCACGACGAGCCGAACGGCGACCGACTGCACGCGCCCGGCGGAGAGGCCGCGCCGCACTTTCTTCCACAGGATCGGCGAGATCTCGTACCCGACGAGCCTGTCGAGGATGCGCCGCGCCTGCTGCGACTCGAACCTGCGGGTGTTCAGGCTCAGGGGGTGGTCGAGCCCCTCGGCGATCCCCTTCCGTGTGATCTCGTTGAACATCACGCGCGAGAGCCGGCTCGCGTCGACGCCGAGCTCCTCGGCGATGTGCCACGCGATCGCCTCGCCCTCTCGATCCGGGTCGAGCGCCAGGAAGATCTTGTCCGCCGTCTCGGCCGACTTGACGAGGTCCTTGAGCACCTTCCGCTTGCCCGGGATCACCTGGTACTCGGGCTCGAAGGAGCGGTCGATCGCGACCCCCATCTTCGACTTCGGGAGATCCTTGACGTGGCCGAGGGAGGCCTTCACCACGTACGAAG
This sequence comes from Pseudomonadota bacterium, assembly GCA_023229365.1. Lineage (NCBI taxonomy): Bacteria > Pseudomonadati > Pseudomonadota > Pseudomonadota bacterium. The sequence goes on from JALNZK010000091.1 coordinate 7,648, forward strand.
GGCCGAGGTACTTGCGGATGGTGCGCGCCTTTGCCGGCGATTCCACGATGACGAGCGATTTTGACATGCCTGCCGTCGGTCCTTCCACCTAACCGGGTCGAGTGAACAACTTGCCGCCGCGGTCCTCTGCGAACCCGGCGAGCTCCAGCGTGAGCAGCGCCGCCTGCGTGCGTGCCGCGCCGAGCCCGGTCGCCGCGACGATCTCGTCGATGTGAACCGGCTCCCGGCCCAGCCGATCCAGGACGAGGATTTCGTCGTCACCCAGATCCGCCGGTGCGGTCGCGGGAGTCTCCTTACATCGCGGCGGCGGTTCCGGCAAGTCGAGTTGAAAGAAAAGAGGCGCACGATTCATGAGGTCGAGCACGTCCGCGGCGGACTCGACGAGCCGCGCCCCGGCCCGGAGGAGCCCGTTGTTGCCGCGGTTGCGGGGATCGCCAGCCGTGCCGGGGATCGCCGCGACCGGCACGCCGAGGCTTCCCGCGATCCTCGCGGTGATGAGCGCGCCCGAGCTGCTCGGGGCCTGCACGACGACCACGAGGTCGCTGAGCGCGGCGATGAGCCGGTTGCGGCGGGGGAAGCTCCAGCGCGACGGCGGGGTCGACGCCGGGAGCTCGGTCGCGACCGCGCCGAAGCCCCCGGCGATCCGCTCGAACAAGGGGCGGTTTGCAGGCGGGTAGAGGCGTCCCAGCCCCGAGCCGAGCACCGCGACCGTCCGGCCGCCGCCCTCGATTGCGCCCTCGTGGGCCGCGGTGTCGATCCCGCGCGCCCCGCCGGAGACCACGATTGCGCCGGCCGCCGAGAGCGCCGCGGCGATCTCGGCCGCGTGTCGCCGGGCCGGGGGATCGGCCTCGCGCGATCCCACGATCCCGACGGCCGCGCCCCACGGGCACGGGAGCTCGCCGAGGACGAACAGGCGCTCGGGCGCGTCGGTCAGCGCGTCGAGGCGTCGCGGATACGCCGGATCGCCCCGTCGAATCTCCTCGTGTCGGCCGCCTTTCGGTTCGCCGCGCGTCATGGCGCTCCCTGTATCGGCCGTTTTCGGGGAAAGTTGACGGAAATCGACGTCCGGGCCTAGTAGCCCCTCACCATCTCGACCTCGGCGCCGACCTCGAGCTCGCGCGCCGCGGCGGTCACGATGCAGGTCGAGGTGTTCGGCCGGGCTTCCACGACGCGCAGCTCCGCGAGCACCTCGAACGGGTAGCCGTCGCGGTCGTCCTTCTCGTCGAGGCTCTTGCGATAGCTGTCGCGCTTCTCGATGACGAAGAAGCGGTTGCCCACGCGGACGCCCTGCTCCTCGCCGCGGTCCACGAAGGCGATCTGGAACGCCGCCGCCATGACGACCGGGTCGAGGAAGGCGATGATGTGGCCCTTGAGCTCGCGGTCGTTCGGGGCGGGCGCGACCAGCTGGAACTTGCGGCTCACCGGGCCGACCTTGGTCCCGCGCTCGATCGGCTGGAACGATTCCTCGATGATGACCCGCGCGATCTTCTTGTCCTTGTCGTAGCTCGTCACGCGCGCCGAGCCGAGGATCTCGACGAGAACGCCCATCTCGGAGCCGCGATCCTCCACCGAGTCGACCTCCCGCAGCGTCTGGAAGAACTCGTACTCCTCGCCCGGGGCGATCTCGCGGTCCTCCTCGAACTCGACGTACACCTCGTCATACTGGCCGAGGAGCGAGATCTCCTTCTGCGCGCCGACGAGCGTGCCCGCCTTCTTGAGCTCCTCCTTGTCGACGAACCCGCGGGTTCGGGTCAGGATCCCGTCGCCGCGCCGCGGGGCGATGGGGGCGGGCGTCGCGGACGGGGTGACGCTCGCGGGGGACTGCGCCACCGCGCTCGGGGGCGTGAGCCACAGAACGTCGCCCGGGTAGATCCAGTGCGGGTTGGTCACCTTCGGGTTGTACGACCAGATCCGCGGCCAGACGTACGGATCGCTGAAGTGCGTCGAGCAGATGTCCCAGAGCGTGTCGCCTTCCCTGACGGCGTAGGTGTCGACCTGGACCGGCTCGACGTAGCCTTGCCCGGCGCCGTCGCCCTCGGAGATCACGATCGAGGAGCCGTCCTTCGCCGCCTGCGAGAGGAGCGAGCTCGAGGAGTCGCTCGCGTGGACGTGCAGGCCGGGCTTGAGATCCTTCTCGAGGTCGTCCCCGCCGCCCTCCCCCGAGCTCCCTTGCGCGGCGGCCGTGCTGCCGAAAGGCAGAAGGAACGCGAGCGCCGCGGCGAAGCCTGCCCTCTTCATGGTTTCCATCTTCATCACCTCTTGGCCGAGGTCGGCGTCACGCCGAACGCTTGCCCCCTCGCCTCCCGGATCGCGGCCACGCGTTGGCTCGCCTTGCGGGCCTCGTCCGAGCCGGGGTAGCCGTCGACGACCTTGAAATAGTAGTCGCTCGCTTTTTCGAGATCATTGAGCTTGTCGTAAACGAAGCCTATCCGCAAGAGCGCGGCCGGCGCCTTCTCGGAGCGCGGGTAGCGGCTCATCAACCGCTCGTACTCGCCCACCGCCTGGAGCATCTTGCCCTGGGCGAGCAGGCACTCGCCGCGCCAGTACAAGGCGTTGTCCGCGTAGTCGTGAGACGGCTGCGTCGCGACGAACTTCGAGAACCCCGCGAGCGCTGCGTCGTATTGCATGTTCGTGTACGACCGGTACGCCTCGTGGAACTGATCCATCGTGCCTTCCGCGACGGCGGCGGCCGTCCCGCCTGCCGCGACCACGCCGAGGTTGTCTCCGCCGTAGACGGGCGGCGCGCCGGCGCCGGCACGGGGCGGCAGGGCGGCTTGCGCGGACGGATCGCCCCCGCGCCCTTCGAAGAGCGTCAGCACGGGCCGCTTGTCGTCCCGGGCGCGCGGCTCGTTCGGCCACGGCTCCGAGCGCGGCGGGAGGCCGGCGTCCTCGTCCTCGGGGCGCAGGCGGACGACCTTGAGGGCGCGCTCCTGCCGCCTCCCGTCGCACGCCGCGACCTTCTTCTCGAGCACCAGCCGCTCGTCGTCGAGCGCCGCGCCCTTCGCGATCGCGTTCGCCTTCTCGGCCCGGAGGCGCATGACGTCGCGCTCGAGCCCCGCGATCTGCATCTTCAGCGCGTCGCGGCTCTCGGCGCACCCGCCGAGGGCGAGCGCCGCGGCGATCACGGCGGCGAGGGGACCTCCGAAAGAAACCCCGAGATTTCGGCATTCGGTCTTCATCGTTGTCACGTCTCCACCTCTCGCGGTGCGGCCCGCTCTGCGGTCCTCTCTGGGTCGATTGTAGGTGTATATGCTACACGGGGTCAAAAAAACGACGCGACGTCCGCCGCGGCGGTCGCATCGAACCATGGTATCGTGTCAGCAGAGGGAGGGAGAGCCGTATGGGAACGCAGACCGTGGATTTCGAGCAACTCAGCACGTCCGAGAAGATCCTCCGCCTTCAGGAACAGTGGGATCGCATCGCCGAGAACCCGGACGAGGTCGAGGTGACCGAGGCGCAGAAGACGGAGCTGGACGCCCGCCTCGCCGCTGCGGAGCAGAAACCGGACAGCGCCGTGCCTTGGACGACCGTCCAGGCCGAGCTTCGAGCGAAGTGCTGACATCCATCGCAACGTCCGGCGCGTGCTCACGCGGCGCTTTCCCTACGGCCTGTTCTACGTGATCGAAGCGGAGCGCATCGTCGTGCTCGCGGTCTTCCATGGGCGGCGGGATCCGAGGACGGTGCGCAAGCGCCACTGAGCCGTTGCGCCGCTTTTCATCCCCGCAACGCCTCGACCGAATGGCGCGGCGCAGTTAAGATGCCCGAGCATGGGCCCAGTTCGCGAAAACGTCCCGGAGCGTCCGACCTACTCGGTTTCGGCGCTCAACCGCGAGGCGCGCGCGCTCCTCGAGACCGCGTACCGCGACATCCGGGTCGAGGGCGAGATCGTCGACGTCACCGAGGCGCGCTCCGGCCACCTGTACTTCAGGCTCGCGGATCCGGGCGGCACGGCGCAGATCGACGCGGTGATGTGGCGGGGCCAGGCGATGCGCTACAGGAACCGCGTCGCCAAGGGGCGCGCGATCCTCTGCCGCGGCCGCGTGACGGTCTACGAGGCGAACGGCCGGTACCAGCTCGTCGTCGATTCCGTCGAGGAGGCCGGCGCCGGGCTCAAGGCGAGGCTCCTCGCGGAGCTGCGCGCCCGGCTCGAGGGCGAGGGGCTGTTCGCGCAGGAGCGCAAGCGCCCGCTGCCGTTCACGCCGCGGTGCGTCGGCGTCGTCACGTCGCGCAGCGGAGCGGCGATCCGCGACATCTGCAAGGTCGCGTCCCGGCGGTTTCCCGTGCGGATTCTCCTCGCGCACGCGCAGGTGCAGGGCGACGGCGCGGCTCACGAGATCGCGAGCGCCATCGCGGCCCTCGGCGCGCGCCCGGAGGTCGACGTGCTCATCGTCGGCCGGGGCGGCGGATCGAGCGACGATCTCGACGCGTTCAACAGCGAGCTCGTGGTCCGCGCGATCGCCGCGTGCCGCGTGCCCGTGGTGAGCGCCGTGGGGCACGAGACCGACGTGACGCTCGCGGATCTCGCCGCGGATCGACGCGCCGCCACGCCGTCCGAGGCGGCCGAGATGGTCGTGCCGGAGCTCGAACGGCTGTCCGCGCGGCTCACGGAGCTCGTCCGCACCGCAAGGCTCGGGCTCGCTCGCGGAATGTCGGGCTCGCGCGCCCGGCTGGCCGATTCGGCCGCGCGGCTGCGGGCGCGGGATCCTCGCGTGCAGCTGAGCCGCGTCGGGGTGCGGCTCGCGCGCGCCGAACAGGCGCTCGGCGCGTGGCCACCGCGGGCGCTCGCGGCGTCGCGGGCCCGGCTCGGAGAGAGGGCGGCGCGCCTCGACGCGCTGAGCCCGCTCGCGGTGCTCTCGCGCGGCTTTGCCGTGGTGCGCCGCGCCGCGGACGCCGGCCTCGTCCGCGGTCCGGAGGACGCCCCCGAGGGGACGGAGATAGACGTGACGCTCGTCCGCGGGCGCCTCGCCGCGAAGGTGACCGGGGCGGGAGGCGGGGCCTCGTGACGCGGCCGACGCGAGAACGGATCGTCGCCATCGACAAGGCGCGCATCTGGCACCCCTATACGCCGATGCGGCCGTACATCGAGGAGATCGATCCCGTCGTCGTCGACCGCGCGGAGGGGATGTACTTGTACGACGCGGACGGCGCGCGCCTCATCGACGGCAACGCGTCGTGGTGGGTCAACATCGTCGGCCACAACCACCCGCGTCTCGTCGCGGCGCTCGAGCGCCAGGCGCGGCGGCTCGTGCACTGCTCGCTCGCGGGGATGGTCCACGAGCCGGCGGCGCTCCTCGCGGAGAAGCTCGTCCCCAAGTGCGGCGCGTCGTTCTCCCGCCTCTTCTTCTCCGACGACGGCTCCACCGCGGTCGAGGCCGCGATCCGCATGGCGTACCAGTTCTGGAGGAACCTGGGCCGCCCCGAGAAGCGGCGGTTCGTCACGCTCGAGGGGGCGTTCCACGGCGAGACGATAGGCGCCGCGTCGGTGTCCGGCGGCCGCGTGTTCCACGAGGCGCTCGAGGGGCTCGTGTTCGACCGCATCCTCCTGCCGAGCCCGGCGGCGGACGGAGGCGATCCCGGCTCGGCGGCGTGGCACGACGCGGCGTTCGCCGAGGTCGAGAGGCTGCTCGCAAAGAGCGCGGGCGAGATCGCGGCGATCATCGTCGAGCCCCTGGTCCAGGGCGCGGCGGGGATGCTCATGTACCCGGCCCCGTACCTCGCGAAGCTCGCGAAGGCGGCGCGGGAGCGCGACATCCTCCTCATCTGCGACGAGGTGTTCGTCGGCTACGGGCGGACGGGCGCGTTCCTCGCCGAGCACCTGGCGGGCGTCGAGGCGGACATCGTGTGCGTCGCCAAGGGGTTCTCCGGCGGGGCGCTGCCGATCGCGGCGACGATCGCGAACGAGCGCGTGTTCGAGGCGTTTCGCGGCGGGCCCGAGGTGACCCTCTGGTACGGCCACTCGTTCACCGGCAACCCGCTCGGCTGCGCGGTGGCGCTCGAGACGCTCGCGATCATCGAGGAGGAGCGGCTCCTCGAGAGGCAGCCGCCGATCGCCGCGGCGCTCCAGCGCGGGCTCGAGGCGGTCTCGCACCACCCGTGGGTCCGCGATCCGCGCCGCACCGGGCTCATCGCGGCGTTCACGTTGGCCGCCCCCGGGGGCGCCCCCGCGCGGAAGACCGACTACCTCGCCCTTCCCGGATGGCGGCTGTACGCGGAGGCCCGCAAGCGCGGCGCGCTGCTCCGCCCGCTCGGGAACGTCGTCTACACCGTGCTGCCGCTGAACGCGGAGATCGCCGTCGTGGAGGAGCTGTTCGGGATCGTCGGGGAGAGCCTCCTTGCGGCGTTCGGGTCCTAGAGGGCCTCCTCGAGATCCATGAGCTGGTCTTCCATGTTGTACATCTTGGCCGGGGCGGCCGGCCGAGGTGCGGAGTACGGGTCGGCGGCGGAAGGGCTCGGCATCGCCTGTTCCATCGAGCGGCGGCGGCGCGCGTCGAGGATCAGGTTCGACGGGTACTCGACCTGGTAGCCGATCCTGAACTCCCGCTTCTCCTTGGGCTTGAGCACGAGCTCCCAGCGCAGGATGCCCTGGGAGTCGGGACCGGCGGACGGCGCGATCTTGACGTTGCTGATCCGGATCTCCCTGTTCTCCGATACGGGGATGCGATCCGCGAGCGTCAGCGACGTCGGCTGGTCCGAGAGGTTCTCCACCGTCACGATGAACGCCACCTGCATCTTCGACACCTGCTTGTGCACGAGCGAGCTCTGCTTGCGATCCAGGGTGCGCGACAGCTTCAGTTGGTCCGCGACGCTCAGGAACAGCGAGAACTTCTCGTCCTGGGCGACGAAATCGATCTCGGTGACGCCGATGAAGGCGCCGTCCTGGTACAGGGCGACCTTGCCCGGGAGCAGCGCCTGGCCCGAGGAGTTGGTCATGTCCAGGGTGCGCGCGGCGTTCAGCGTCTGCTCCGGCACCGCCAGGATCTTCTGCTTCGCCTCGAGCGTGCTCGCGCCGATCCGCAGCCGCGTCGGGTGGCCGTCGCCGCGGACGCTGTTGACGGCGAGCGCCTTGAACTGGGCGGTCGTCCCGCGGTTCCTGAGCGTCTCGAAGATCTGCACGGTCTTGCTCTGCACGACCTGCAGGTACTGCATGTTGCTCTGGTAGACCTGCTCGAAGTTCGACTCCGCCGCGAACGCATTCTGGTGCACCTTGTTCCAGAGGGCGCTCTGCCCGGCGAACGCCTGCTGGGCGCGGGTGAACGACGACATCCGGCTCGACATCATTCGCGACGCCGTGGCGGTGTCGCCGAGGGTGAGCGCCTCGAGCTCGGGGATGCGCACCGACTCGGTCGTGGACTGCGTCGAGAAGTACAGCTCCGCCGCGCCCCAGTCCTCGCCGCTGGTCTGCGTGACGATCGCGAACGACGTGACCTCGACCGTCTTCGAGTCGGTGGTGCTCGCGCGCAGCTCGTGCATCGGCTCCCAGGTCGCGCCGGGCATCATGTAGGTCAGCTCGAGCTCGCTCTTGGCGGCGCGGCTGGCCTGCAGCGTCACCAGGACCGTCGTCTCCTCGAGCTGCAGGAGCGCCTTCATGTCGTCAAGCTTGCGCTGCGCCGCCGAGACCTTCGGCGCGATCGTCTCCTGCTTCGCCAGCGCGTCGCGGCGCGCCTTGGCGGTCTCGCGCAGGGCGTCGCTGATGAAGGTCATCACGTCGCCGTAGCTCTGCACGCTGATGTTGCCGATGACCGTGTCCTTGTCGATCTTCTCGAGGGAGAACGCCTTGATCGAGTCGATCTGGGCCTTCTGCGCGTCGAGGATGGCGATCTCGTCGGTGACCTCCGCCAACTGCCGCGTGAGCGCCTTGAGCTCCTCCTCGGCCTTGCGGTAGCCGGCGTCGGTGGTCCGCGCGAGGAAGCTCCGCTCCACCCGGACGTCCGCGATGCGGCCCGCGCTGACCGAGACGCGGACCGATCCGTCATCCACCCAGCCGGGGAGCTTCTTGAAGGCGAAGAGCTGCGGCTCCGTCGTCGCCTCCGCGACCGCCTTGCGGGTCACCTGCGCCCGATCCGAGTAGACGGTCACCTTGGTCACCTCGGACTCGAGCGCCTTCGCCTCGGCGCCGGCCGGGGCGTCGGAGGCGCCCTCGACGTCCGCGAACGCCGGACCGTCGCCGTCCGCCGCGGGCGTCGCCTGGTTCTTCGGGGGTCCTGCGGACGCCTTGGTCTGCGCACAACCGGTTGCGAGCAGCATCGCGCAAAGGACGAGCGATCCTCTTGCGGCGCTTTTCTCCATCATGTCTTCCTCCTCTGTGCCGATTCCCGTCGAGCGCGGCGATGACCCGGTCTCATGGACGACCAGGTGAATCGACGGATTCAGGACGGTCGGCAATAGACAAAGGTTTTACAAGACGTCATTCGAACCGCACGTCGACCCAGCGGTTCCGCGGCCAGCCGCGCTCGTCGAAATCGTCGGCGCTCGAGACCAGGCCGCCCCGCTCGGTCTCGATCCGCTCGTCCTCGATCCCCTGCCGGATCAGGTACTTCTCCACGGCCCACGCGCGGCTGAGCGCGAGGTTGTGCAGGCCGGCGGCGAACTCCTCCCCCGTTGAGTGGCCGGTGACGCGGATCACCACGTTCGGCCCGAGCGAACGGACCAGATCGAGGAACCGAGCCTCCTCCCTCTCCTCCGCGAACCAGAAGATGGCCGACTGCTCGCGAAAGTGACCCGGGAAGCGCACGTTTCCCGAGGCGTCTCGAAGCAGCGCCTCCCCGGCCTTCGAATCGTCGCGCGCCTTCCGGGGCGCGGCGGGTTCGGCGGCGGGGGTCGTGGCGGGAGCCGTCGCCTGGGGTGCGGCGGGGATCGGGCGCGGGGCGGCGGCGGAGGGCGCCCGCCGGACCGCCTCCGGCTCCTGATGCGCCGCCTCTGGGGCCCGAGCCGTCGGTCTCGGCGTGCGCCCGGGCGCGGTCGCGAGGTAGGCGATTAGGCCGGCGACGCCGATCGCGACCCCCGCCGCGAGTACCAAGGGGATCTTCCACGCCGCGCGTCTTCGCGGTCGCGGCTCGCGCCGCGGTTCTCCTCTGTCGGGCTCGGGCTCCGCGCGGACGACGCGCACCGGTTCCTGGATCGGTTCCGCGGGCGCCGCGCTCGGGACGATATCCCGCACGCCATCGTCGTTGTGCTGCGACTTCTTCTTCGCGGGGAGGGTCTGCCGCTCCTCGCGCGCCTCCTTCGGCGGGACGCTCAGGGGAGTGACGATCGGTCCGTCGCGGCGCCAGGACATCATCGTGCGCCCCTTGCCGAAGGTCTGGTGGGCCACCGCGAGCGGCGGCCTCGACGGCGTGGACGGCGGCTGCTGATCGAACCGCTCGATGAGATCGCCGAGGGCGTGGAACGGAGCGTGGCTCTCCTCCGAGGCGCCGCCCTCCGGGTAGCGCAGGATCACCCCGTCGCGCGGGTCGTCGGGGCCCACAATGAAGACGGGCACGAGCATCTCGACCGCGCGGCTCATCACGACGTGGAAGCCGCCTTGCGCGCGCGCCTCGGGGGTCCCGACCGTGTAGAGGATCGCCGCCGGCCTTCCCATCTGCAGGAGGAAGAGCAGCTCGTCCACGTTGTCGCCGACGACGATGCGGAAGCCGCGCCGCTCGAGATCCGTGAGCGCCGGACCGAGATCCCAGGGGAACGCCGCGTCCGTGTAGCAGTACACGACGGGCCGTTTGTCGCTGCCGCTCGCCATGGTTCGACGCCGCAGTATACGCCGCGAGCTCGGTGGGCCGGTAGACGGATTTTTAGTGCCGAGCCCCGACCCGTCCTGTGGTTACAATCCGGTCGTGGGATGGTTCCGGCTCATCGTCGTCGCCGCCGCGATCGCGCTCGCCGTGTGGCTCGTCGTGAGGCTGGTCAGGCCGGGGGAGCTGTGCCGGATCGTCGTGCGCGACATGCGGGTCGCGATGCGCGGTTCCCTCCCGGGGCGTTCCCGCAGCGAGATCGTCGATTTCGTCGCGAGTCTCTCTCTGCCGGACGGAGCCAAGATCCGCGGCATCCGCGACGGGAGTGCCGTGCGCATCGAATTCAATGGCGCCGTGCCCGACTCCGAGCGGCAGCGGATCCGCAACTTCCTGATGCTCAGGCGATGACGCGGTTTGACATGACATCATGATGTGATTACAGTTTCCGAAGGGCAGAGGAACAGCCATGATACGGACGCAAATTCAGCTCGAGGCGCGGCACGAGCGGGCGATCAAGAAGATCGCCAAGCGCGACGGCATCTCCATGGCCGAGGTGATCCGGCGGTGCGTGGACGCGGCGCTCGCCGCGGAAGGCGAGGCGGAGCTGGAAGCGCGGTACAAGGTGGCCTCGCAGATGATAGGAGCGTTCACCTCCGCAGATCGAGCTGCCGACGTCGCGGCGAATCACGACGACTACCTGGACGAGGCGTTCGAGTGAGCGGCGTGTTCGTCGACACCTCCGCGCTCCTTGCGCTCCTGGTCGCGGACGACACGAACCACCAGGCGGCGAAGAGCGCGTTCGATTCTCTATCGAGGGAACAGGCGCGGCTGTTCACGACCTCCTACGTGCTCGTCGAGACCTATGCGCTCCTCGGCCGGAGGCACGGCCGCGACGCGGCCCAGCGCTTCAGGAACGACTTCGCGCCGCTTTTGGACGTCGTGTGGGTCGGTACCGAGTTGCACGAAGCGGGGCTGGACGGCTGCCTCGGGAGCCCGGCACGTTCGCTCTCCCTCGTCGACGCCGTGTCGTTCGCGGCCCTGCGTGCCCGCGGCGCCCACCGCGCCTTCGCGTTCGATCGCCACTTCGCGACCGCCGGGTTCGAGCTCGTGAGGTGATCGCCGGCGCACGCGATTGGAGGGCGCGCTGCCCGGGCGCTCCTGGGACGGTTGTCGCTCGGAGCCCGCGATGATAGCTTCTGGTTGATCACCGCGAACCGTTTCACGCACCGCCGGCAGGGAGGAAGACCATGTGGCGAGTGAACAGGGCGATGAATCCTATCGGGCGCTGGATGCTGTTGACCCCCATCGTGGCCATCACATGGTCCGCCTGCGGCCCGCCCCCGGCGTTGCGCACGGCGCTCGCGAGCCCGGGCGGCGTGGCGCAACTCGATCTCTCCGCGGGGTTCCTGCGGGGCGCGGGGGACAAGCAGGGCGAGATCCGAGGCGTGCCGCCGGAGATAGGGACCCTTTGGGATCTCCGCGTGCTCCAGCTGGCGGGGAACCGGCTCACCGCGCTGCCGGAGAGCATCGGCGACCTGGCCTCGCTCGAGATCCTCGATCTTCGGGCCAACTACCTCTCAAGCCTCCCCGCCTCGATCGGGCGGCTCTCAAACCTGAAGCTCCTCTACCTGAGCGGGAACCCGCTTTCGGAGGATGAGGTCCGGCGGATCCGCGAGGCGCTGCCGGCGGCCATGGTGGTATTCGTCTCGCCGGATCTTTTCGACCACGGTCCGATCCGCCCGACCACGCCGGAGGAGGAGGCCGAGATCCGCGGTTCGCTCGCCCAGTGCGAGGCTGGCGAGGCTAAAGTGTGCCAGCGGATCTACGACATCCTGTACGACGCCGGCGACGCGGAGCGTGGCTACCTGATCGGCAGCATCGGCTGCCGGATGGAGGAGAAGGCGAAGGCCTCGTCCGTGCTCAACCTGTGCACGAAGGCCGGTGACTCCGCGATGGAGCTCTACCGCGTCCTTCCGAAGGAGCGCGGCCTGGACCAGAGCGTCGGGATCGCGCACGGGCTTTTCTACTACAGGTTCGCCTGCGACCAGGGATATCAGCCGGCCTGTTCCGAGATCCCCGATCTCGAGGAGAACCTGCAGTGGTGGCAAGTGAACGAGGCGCAGAGGGCCGCCATGCAGGCGCAGTTCGAGGCACAGCTGGCGCAGACCGTCATGACGAGCGCCACGACCCTCGCGGCCGGCGTCGCCAACGCGCAGCGGCAGATCGACGCGGGGAGAGCCGGGCAGCCGCTGCCCGAGACGATCGTCCCTGGCCAGCAAGGCGCCGTGGCCAACCCCGCCGGCGCGCTCGCGGCGCCGGGGCTCGCGCTTGGGGGCGACCCCGGGGCCGGCTGCGGCCGCTGCGAGGCGCTCTGCGCCTCCGGACGCGCTGCCTGCACGGCGTCCGGGGACGCAACGATGTGCCGCATGGCCGACGCGTGCATGTGCACCTGCCACCTGCTCTCCGGCGGATGCGGCGAGGCGATCGACCGCGTGCGACTCTGCGTGCAGGACAACGAACGGACGATCTCGGAGCTGACCGCGGAGGCAGCGAAGGCCATGTCCGCCAAGCTCGGCGCCAAAGGCGCGGAGGAGCTCGCGGGGCTACTCGAGGCGGGGCTTCGGGGCGCGGACGCGGCGGAACGGGCGCAGGCGATCTTCAACGTCGTCGCGACGCGGAACACCGAGCTCGCGGGCAACGTCTTGGGGACGGCGTTCGGCGACGAGAGCTCCGAGGTGCGCCGCCTTGCCTGCTGGGCGCTCTCGACGGTCGGCGGAGCGCAGGAGCTCGAGTCGCTGCGCCGGATCGCCGATGACGACGCCTCTGCGCGCGTGCGGGAGGCGGCGCGGCTGGCTGTTGAGGCGCTCGAGAAGGCGCCGGCGCGCTCCGACGAGCCGCCCGAGGACGAGTGACCGGCGGAGGCCGTATCCCTACTTCTTGATCGACGCCTTGAGGAAGTCGCGGTTCATGGTGGCGATGAAGTCGAGCTTGAGCTCCTTGGGGCAGGCGCCCTCGCACTCGGCGTGGTTCGAGCACGCGCCGAAGCCCGCCTTCTCCATCGCGGCGATCATGTCCTTCGCGCGGTCGAGCCGCTCGGCCTGGCCCTGGGGCAGGGCGCCGAGCTGCGCGATCTTGCCGGAGGTGAACAGCATCGCCGACGCGTTCGGGCACGCGGCCACGCACGCGCCGCAGCCGATGCACGCCGCGGCGTCCATCGCCCGATCCGAGTCCGCCTTCGGCACCGGGGTCGAGTTCGCCTCGGGCGCGCTGCCGGTCCGGATGGAGATGTAGCCGCCCGCCGTGATGATCGCGTCGAACGCGTTGCGATCCACGACGAGATCGCGGATCAGCGGGAACGCCTTGGCGCGGAACGGCTCGACGTAGATCCTCGACCCGTCGTCGAACTCCCGCATGTGGAGCTGGCACAGCGTCGTGCCCTTCTGGTGGCCGTGCGCGTAGCCGTTCACGACGCAGCCGCACATGCCGCAGATCCCCTCGCGGCAGTCGTGATCGAACGCGATCGCCTCCTCGCCCTTCTCGATCAGCCGCTCGTTGACGATGTCGAGCATCTCGAGGAACGACGCGTCCGAGCTGATGTCCTTGGCCTCGAAGTCCACGAGGCGGCCCTTGTCCGAGGGGCCCTTCTGTCGCCAGACCTTGAGCGTGAAGTCCATTACTTATAGCTCCTTTGGCTCGGCTTGCAGTGCTCGAACACCAGCGGTTCGACGTGCCGTTCGGGCTTCGCGCCCTCGCCCTTCCACTCCCACACGGCGGCGTGCATGAACGCCGCGTCGTCGCGCTTCGCCTCACCGTCCTCCGTCTGGCTCTCCTCGCGGAAGTGGCCGCCGCACGACTCGCGCCGCTCGAGCGCGTCGCGCACGAGCAGCTCCCCGAACTCGAGGAAGTCGGCCACGCGGCCCGCCTTCTCGAGCGTCTGGTTGAGCGCGTTCGCGTCGCCCGTGACGCGGAGATCGGCCCAGAACTCCTCCCGGAGCTTCGGGATCTCCTCGAGCGCGTGCTTGAGGCCCGCCTCGTTGCGCCCCATGCCGCAGTCGTTCCAGAGGATCTTCCCGAGCCGCTTGTGGAACGAGTCGGGAGACTGCTTGCCCTGGATGCCGAGCAGCTTGTCGATGCGGCCGCGCGCCGCCTCGGCCGCGCCCTTGAGCTCGGCGTGATCCTCGGCGAGCTTGTTCGGCCCGGCCTGGGCGAGGAAGTCGCCGATCGTGTACGGCAGGATGAAGTAGCCGTCCGCGAGCCCCTGCATGAGCGCGCTCGCACCGAGCCGGTTCGCGCCGTGGTCCGAGAAGTTCGCCTCGCCGATCACGAACAGCCCCGGGATCGTGCTCATCAGGTTGTAGTCCACCCACAGGCCACCCATCGCGTAGTGCACGGCCGGGAAGATGCGCATCGGCACCTCGTACGGGTTCTCGGCCGTGATCTTGTGGTACATGTGGAACAGGTTCCCGTACCGCTCCTCGATGACGCCGCGCCCGAGCCTCCCTATCGACTCGGCGAAGTCGAGGTACACGCCCAGCCCCCCGGTGCCGACCCCGCGGCCGTCGTCGCACAC
>JALNZK010000092.1 GCA_023229365.1 Pseudomonadota bacterium
GGGGTCGGTGGTGGGGACCGTCGCGGAGCTGAGCTCGGTGTCGGGGTGGATCCCGAACATGCAGTGGGGCTCCGGCCTGGCCGACTGGTACAGCGACACTCTGTACGTCGCGGACATCTCGAGCGCGGTGTACGAGATCCCGGTCGACGTCCCGAGCAAGCACAGGGACTACCCATGACCCGCTCGATCCCGGCGCTGCTCCTGCTCGCGGCGATCGCCTGCGGCGAGAAGCCCGAGCCGATGTACGGCGACGGCGGGGCGTCGGACTCGGACACGGACGGCGATTTCGACTGCGCCGCGGTGCCGACGCCGCCGTTCTCGTTCAACACCATCACGAACGTCGTTTCCGGCGAGGACTTCGTCTTCGACGACGAGGGGAACCTCATCGGGATGGAGGGCGGCTCGCTGTTCAAGTCCACCAAGACCGGCGGATCGACGCTGTGGGTCGCGGGCGCCGGGTGCGTGTCCGGCCTTCGCGCGCTCCCGAGCGGCGACGTCGTGTGCAACGGTTCGGACACGCTCGTCCACATAGACGGAGAGACCGGCGCCGCGACGACCGTCGCCACCTCTCTCGCCTACCCCAACGGCATCGAGGTCGATCTTCGCGGCTACGCGTACGTCTCGGAGCAGAACTCGGGCGAGGTCACGAAGATCGACCCCGTCACCGGGGAGACCTGGACGATCGCGACCGGGCTGAACGCGCCGAACGGACTGACCTTCAGCCCCGACTACCGGACGCTGTACGTCGGCAGCTTCTGCGGCGGCAACATCTACAAGATCGAGTTCGATGCCGCGGGTCAGCCCGGTCCGGCGAGCGTCTTCATCAGCGCCTCGGACCCGGACGGCGTCGCGGGCGGGATGACCGGCTGCTTCGACGGCATGGGCGTGGACTGCTGCGGGAACGTCTACGTCTGCGACTACGGCATCATCCGCGTCTACCGCATCTCGCCCGACGGCGGGACTATCGAGATCGCGGCCGATCTCAGCTCCGCGTCGTCGTGGATCCCGAACATGCAGTGGGGCTCCGGCCTCGGCGGCTGGGACGAAATGAACCTCTACGTCATTGACATCTCGAGCGCGGTGTACGAGATCCCGGTCGGCGTCCCGAGCAAGTATCGGGAGTACCCCTGAGCCGCTCGGCGCCACAGGCGTGCACCAATGAACCTCATTCAGACGAAGATGAGACTCTCGGCCCCCGGTTCCGTTTGTTCCGTCATCTCGTTCACGCTCGCTCTTTCGGGAATCGCTTGCGGCGAGAAGGCGACCGAGGCGAAGGCGCCTGCCCCGGCTGTCGCGCCGAGCCCCGCGCCCGCGCCCGCCGCTGCCGCGGACCCGGCCGCCATGCTCCCCGAGGCGATCCGGGCGCAGTTCCCGGCCGGCGCTGCGCTGCGCGAGGTGATCGCGGGCGACGGCGCGATCGTCCCGCCCGAGGGCGGCGGCGAGTCGCACCAGCGCCACCCGTACGATCTGCCCGCCGGAGCGTCCGGGATCGTCGCGCTCGTGAGGTGGCAGGACACGGCGTGGAAGGAAGTGGAGATCGCGATCGGCATCGGTCTCTGCCCGCACCGCGGCCGCAAGCTCGAGTCCGCGCGAGCGGCGGGCGGCGTCGCCTCGCTGCACCACCCCGTGCAGGCCGACGAGGCGCTCGTCGAGGACAAGTGGTTCCTCCACGTGAACGCAGACGAAGGGCTCACGGCGAACCCGGGGAAGCGCCTCCCGTACAGCTACGCGGTGTACTCGTACTGAATCACTGCGCCGCTATCCGCAGCATCTCGACGAGCGCCTTGACCGCCTTCTCCATGTCGGCGACCGCGATGCACTCATCGGTGGAGTGCTCGTTCTGTGCGCCGATCCCGACCACGGCCATCTCGATCCCCTTGTTGTTGTAGATCGACGCGTCCGTGAACCCGGTGATGAACACGCACTTCGCCTCGACACCGACCGTGCGGAGCGCTTTCTTGGCCACGTCCACGGTCCACGACGCCTCCGGAATCCGGACCGCCCGGCACATGTTGTCGATCGCGATCGTCACCTTCGCGCCCGCCGCCTCCACCTCTCTCCTTATCGTTCCCGCCAGCTCCTCGGCGAGCGCCGCCCCCTTCTCGTGAACCGCGGCGCGGCACTCGGCCTTGAACGTGCAGCTCGCCGGCACGCCGTTGCGGATCATGCCGCCCTCGATGATCCCGACGTTGGCGGTCGTCTCGCCGTCGAGCCGCCCGAGGCGCAGCGCGGCGATGGCGCGCGCCGCGGCGAAGATCGCGTTGATCCCCTTCTCCGGCTCCATGCCCGCGTGCGCGGCCTTGCCCGTGACCGCCACGTCGATGGCGAAGTAGGACGGCCCGCCTATCACGATCGTCTCGAGCGTGTCGTTGTCCATCAGGAAGCCGCGCTTCGCCGAGAGCTTGGAGAAGTCGAGGTTCTTGACGCCCTGCAGGCCGGTCTCCTCCTGCCGGCTGACCGCGAGCTCGACGGGCGGGCGCACGGTCGAGGTGCGCATCGCCTCGAGCACCTCCGCGATCCCCGCCTTGTCGTCGGCGCCGAGGATGGTGTCGCCGGACGAGCGGATCACACCTCCTTCGAGCACGGGTCGGATCCCCTTGCCCGGCTTGACCGTGTCGCCGTGGCACGAGAGCAGCAAAGGCGCGACGCCCGCGCAGCCGAGCGCCGGGAAGCGGCCTATCAGGTTGCCGTAGGAATCGAGCTCTGCGGTGCCGCCGGCGTTCGCGACCGCGCCGAGCAGGTACTCCATCATCCGGGCCTCTTCGCCCGATTCGGAATCGATCCGGACCATCTCCAGGAACTGGTCGATCATGCGCTGTGACATCGCGCCTCCTTTTCGTGGGGTTGGGAACGGTCGGAAGATAACACGGCGGGCGCCGGTCACCAAGCCGGGCAAAAAGCCGGGCAAAAAGGCGACATTTTATCTACGAATCGTAGCATTATTTGACATTCTGTCTCTTTGATCGCCTCTAGGCGCCCTCTTTCGGTGGCGTCCCACTCGCCTTACAAACATCCCATCTATTCTCATTCATTCACATAACTCCCATTGCCACGTCCCCAGCGCCCCAACTCCCCCCTTCTTGGCATCGCGCTTGCGATAGGCGGCCCGCATGACCGCGATCAGGGCGACGAACAAGGAGAACACGATGAGCACGGATCTCAGGAACTCCCTCGACTCCCAAATCCCCGCGCTGCGAAGGACGGCCAGATGGCTCACGGGCGACTGGAACAAGGCGGAGGATCTCCTGCAGGACACGATGGTCCTCGCGCTCCGCTTCAGCGACAACTTCGCCGAGGGCACGAACCTGCAAGCGTGGCTGACCCGCGTCATGCGCAACCGCCACATCAGCAACCTGCGTCGAAGATCCCTGGAGCAGCAGATCCTGGAGGCCGAAGGCGGCCACGCCCTGGCCGCCTGGTCCATCGGCGCCATGGGACGGCGCACCATGCACGGCGACGGCGACGTCAGCCCGGACAACGGCTTCTGCGACACGGTCGTGCACGCCATGGACGAGCTCAGGCCGGAGTTCCGAGAGGTCGTATGGCTCTGCGACGTCGAGGGGATGTCTTACTCGGACGCCGCGTCTGCCATCTCCTGCCCGGTCGGAACGATCATGTCCAGACTCCACAGAGGACGGCGCGCCCTGCGCCGCAGGCTCGGATCGAGGCGCAGCGTCGAGGCCGCGGCCTGAAGACGGCGCTACCCGCTCGGCGGCGCGTAGCGCGCCCGAGAGCGGTCGTTCTCCCAGACGTCGCAGCGCGAGACGCGTACCCTCCCCGCGGGGAGCGAGGCCTCGACCCGTGCGAAGATGGCGCGGGCGAGGTTCTCGGACGAGGGGTTGGTGTCGACGAACGGCTCGACCTCGTTGAGGTGGCGGTGATCGAACGGCGCGATCGCCTCTGTCATGATCGCGTCGAGCGCGTGAAAATCGAGCACCATCCCGTGCTCGTCGAGCTCCGCCGCGGCCAGGTGGACACGGACGCGCCAGTTGTGGCCGTGCAGGCGCTCGCACTTGCCCTGGTAGTCGCGGAGCTGGTGCGACGCCGAAAAAACGCGCTCCCTGAATATCTCGTACATCCCGAACACCACCCTCGGCGCGTTCTTCCGGCCGCGCTCCCGGCACTATATTGAAGCGCTGCTCCCGGTGCGATAAAAAAAATCTGCTCTCCCTGTCGTCTCGAGCCCACCTTTTCATATTGAAGGGATGACGACGACGCTCTAAACTCTTGCGCGCACAAAAAACGCCGGGCTCGAGTGCTTTTGGACGTTCATTTGGTTTCATGTGGAGAAGCGGTTTGGCGGCGATGATAGGTCTTTCGTCCGCGCCGCGCGTACTGTTCACCGAGGGAACGACCTCTGGCTCGAAGCGGCGAGCAGGTTGGACCCATTGAGGAGGGTGACCCCGTGAAGGATTCAGACAGCAGTCCCGACAAGACCGAGAACGCCGACGACATGTCCCTGGCCGATCTGCTCGGCGGCGGTGAGGGGAAATCCGAGGACGAGTCGCCGCGGCGCGTCGAGCACCGTGAGGACGAGCCAGACTCCGGCATGGTCAACCTGGCCAAGATGGTCGCCGCGTCGTCCATCGAGGTCGCGAAGACCCCGTCGATGGCGCCGCCGCCGCCGCCGAGCGCCGACCAGTCGGGCGTGCGGCCGGTGCCAGCAGCCGATCCCTCGGGCGTCGTCGCGACGCAGGGCGCTCCTTTGGCCGCACCGATGCAGCCGATGCAGAAGAAAAGCAACGCGGCCGTGTACGCGCTCATCGCGGTCGTCGTCATCGCGGCCGTGATCATAGGAATCGTCCTGATGAAACAGGGCGATGGGGACGACAAGGCGCTCGACAAGATGATGGCCGAGCTCCAGGCCAAGGCCGAGGCCGATCGCAAGGCCGCGGAGGAGAAGGAAGCGCTGCTCCTCGCCAAGCTCGAGGAGATGTCCAAGGCGTCCTCCGGCGGCGGGGCGGTCTCGGCCGCGGATCAGGCGAAGATGGACGCGGTCAAGGCGGAGCTCGACGCGGCCAAGGCGGAGAAGGAAGCGGCGGCGAAGAAGGCCGAGGAGGCCAAGTCCGGGTCATCCGCCGGAACGACCACGAAGACGAGCGAAAAGCCGAAGAAGGAAACGACCACCGCCTCCACGGAAACAAAGAAGACGACGACGAAGACGGACACCGCGGCGTCGAGCGGCACCGCCGCCAAGGCGACCGAGAAGCCGACAGAGACCGCGAAGACCGGCAGCGGCGCGTCGGAGCTCGACTCCCTGCTCGGAAGCGGGGCCAAGGAGAAGCCCGCCGAGGAGAAGCCCGCGGCCAAGGCGGCGGACGAGTTGCCCAAGCAGCCCTCGAAGGAGCAGGTGACCGCGGCGATGGCGCCTATCAAGGCGAAGGCCCAGGCGTCCTGCGCGAAGTACTCGACCGGGACGGTGCAGGTGTCGATGGTCGTGTCCAGCGCGGGCAAGGTCACGAGCGCGAAGGCGACCGGCGTGTTTGCGAACAACCCCGCGGGGACGTGCGTGGCGATGATGGCCCGTTCCGCCAAGTTCCCCAAGTTCAAGGACCCGACCTTCACCTTCACCTATCCCATCGTGTTGCAGTAGGGGACGATGACCAGGAAACCGGTTCGAGAAGTGGCCGCCCTCGCCGTGGCGGCCGTGGCGGCGGTGCTCGCGCTCGCGCCCTCCATCGGGCTCGGCGCGGACGCCCGCGTGAAGCTGGAGGCCTCCTTCTCCCCGCCCGCCGCGCGCGTCGGCGAGATCTCGGTGCTCGCGATCGAGGTCGGGGTCCCGGCCGGGTACCACTTCTACTCGATGACCGAGATCAAGGGGGGGCCGCTGCGCATGCAGGTCGCGGTGGACGACCCCGCGCTCGAGCCGGCCTCCGAGTGGTTCGGGCCGAAGCCCCTGGTCGAGTTGGACCCGAACTTCAAGAAGAACGTCGAGTTCCACAAGGGCGCGATCACGTACCGCCGCGCCTACAGGTTCGCCGCGGCGCCCGCCGCCGACGGCGTGCCGCTCACGATCCGCGGGCAGATCTGCGACGACAAGCAGTGCCTGCCAATAAAGGAGAAGCTCGTCGCGAAGATCGCGTTCGAGGACGGCGCCGCACGCCCCGAGCGCACCCCCGTCCAGGCGCTCCCGGGCGAAGCGTTCCCGACGAACAGACCGGAACCCGCAGGGGCCGGCGAAGTCACGACGCTCACGGGTGAGAAGTCCGTCGACGACTCGGGGGGGGCGCTGATCTTCTTCCTCGTCGCGATCGGCTTCGGCTTCCTGGCCCTCGGCACGCCCTGCGTGTTCCCGATGATCCCGATCACCATCAGCTTCTTCTCGAAGTTCTCCGAGGTTTCGACCAAGCGCTCGATCGGGATGGCGGCCGTCTACGCGCTCTCGATCATCCTCGTGTTCACCGTGCTCGGGATCGTCCTCACGGCGATCTTCGGGCAGGACGCCATGCAGAAGGTGTCCACGTCGCCGACGTTCAACGTCTTCATGGTGGCGCTGCTCGTCTTCTTCGCCTTCAACCTGTTCGGCCTGTTCGAGATCCGGATGCCGAACCGGTTGATCTCGAAGACGTCGCAGAAGGAGGCGGAGCTGTCGAGCGACGCGGGCTCGCTGCGAAGGCAGGTCGCGGGCGTCTTCTTCATGGCCGTGACGTTCACGCTCGTCTCCTTCACCTGCACGCTCGGCTTCCTCGGGATGCTGTTCGGCCTCATCGCCACCGGGCAGTGGTACTACGCGATCGTCGGCATGGTCGGCTTCGCGCTCGGCTTCGCGCTCCCGTTCTTCTTCCTCGCCGTGTTCCCGAAAATGGCGTCGCATCTTCAGGGCAAGGGCGGCGACTGGATGGTGGCGCTCAAGGTGACGCTCGGGTTCCTCGAGCTCGCCTTCATGTTCAAGTTCCTCTCGAACCTGGATCTCTTCTACGAGTGGGGGCTCGTCACGCGGCCGCTCGTCCTCGCGGTCTGGGGCGGGCTCGCCGCGCTCGCCGCGCTCTACCTGCTGCGCGTCTTCGCCCTGCCCCACAACGACACCGACGCCAAGCACGTCGGGCCGATCCGGATGACGTTCGCACTCGTCTTCGCCGTCTACGCGGCGGTCTTCTTCTACGGCATGACCCACACCAAGCCGGTGGGCGGCATGGTCGACGGCTGGCTCCCCCCCGCCATCTACCCCGGCCAGGAGATCGCGGAGGCGGGCGGCAGCGCCGACGCCGGCGGCCACCTGTCGTGGATCCAGGACGACCTCGCCAAGGGGTACGAGGTTGCGAAGCGGGAGGGCAAGCCGCTGTTCGTCGACTTCACCGGCCAGCAGTGCACGAACTGCCGCTGGATGGAGTCGAACGTCTTCCCGAAGCCGGAGGTCGTGAAGCGGCTCGAGCGGATGGCGCGCGTCCAGTGCTACACCGACGGCGGCAGGGAGATCCACGACGCGCAGCGCGATCTCCAGCTCGAGCGGTTCAAGACCGCGGCGCTGCCGTTCTACGCGATCATCGACCCGTTCACCGACACGGTGCTCGCCGTGCACCCGGACATGACGAAGGATGTCGCGAAGTACGTCGCGTTCCTCGACGCCGGGCTCGCGGGGTTCGAGAAGGCGCAGGCGGAGAGGAAAAAGGAAGAGACGAAAGCGACAGAAGAGACAGAAGCGACCCAAGGGCCGGAAGTGAAGGTGGACGGAACGCCGGTCGACTTCGCGTTTAGGGACCTGAGCACGAAGAAGGAGCTCAAGCTGTCCAGCCTTCGCGGCGAGTGGGTGCTCGTCAACTTCTGGGCGTCCTGGTGCGCGCCGTGCAAGAAGGAGCTCGTCGAGGAGTTCCCGCCCGCGCTGGCGGCCGCGCCGAACGTGAAGTTCGTCACCGTCGCCTTCGACGGCGAGGAGACCGCCCCGGAAGCGATGAAGTTCGCGAAGGAGGCCGATCTGCTCAAGTACCCGCTGCTCCAGGGCGGCGAGGACATCGAGGAGGCGGGGCTGGCGGCCGCGTTCGACGTCACGCCCAACCTGCCGATCACCTACCTGATCCACCCGAAGGGGCACATCGCGTGGATGCAGAAGGCGTCGATCACGAAGGAGCTGCTCGCCGCGCTCCTCGCGAAGACCAAGCCCTAGCCCGTCTCGATGCTTCCATCCATTTTGCGGTTCGGCGCGTACTCCCTATAATGTCCTGACCCTTTTTCAGGAGCGAGAGATGCCGACAAGACTCATCCAGTGCACCGCGTCCGCCTTGGCCCTGTTCCTCGCATCCGCCGCGGCGTCGGCGCTGGCGCCCCCGCAGCAGGCGGCGCCCGCGGACAAGAGCGTGGTCATACCCGACTCGCGCGGGTGGACCGTCGACCAGGCGATCGTCAACCTCCGGTCGTCGGACAAGGGCCTGCGCCTCGCCGGGCTGTACCGGCTGTTCAAGGAGCCCGGGCCGGGCATCCAGAAGTGGATCGCGGAGGCGGCGCAGTACGATCCGGAGCCGCGCATCCGCTACGAGGCGGTCAAGGCGCTGCAGGCGCGCAACGAGCCGGAGAGCCTCCCGATCCTGATGCACATCGCCGAGACCGACAAGGACGACCGGGTGCGCACGGCGGCCCGGATCGCCTCGGGGGTTGGCGGGCCCGCGGGTGGGCAACCCGTCGCGCCGGCGCCGCCTCCGGAGGCCGGCGCCCAGCCGACGCCCCCGCCCGCGAAGCGCTACGACGCGGCCGGCAACGAGCTGCCGCCGGGGTACCTCGACGGCGATCCGGCTGGCGGCCAGGCGGGGTTCGGAGGCGGCGGAGAGGTCCCGTGGGGCGAGGACGTGGACCCCGAGGAGGTCGGCAAGTCGACGGGCGGCACAGCGCGCGCCCACTCGGGCTTCCTGCCGCAGCTCGGCTTCGACGGCGCCATGGGGAGCCCGCGCGACACGTTGAACCGCTCGGACGTCGGCCTCCAGCTCGGGTTCGGCTACGGCCGCTTCGACGGCACGGTGCACATGGACGCCGCCGCCGGCATCGACTCTGCCGAGTCGCGCGGCGTGAACCGGTTCACGTTCACGGACTTCAGCATGACGATCCTCGGCCACTGGTCGCCGGGCAAGTACTTCGAGGTCGGCCTGAGCGCCGAGGTGCTGACGGTCGAGAAGCTGGAGCACCAGCAGCGCTGGGAGCGCATGGGCTCGGACGACAACTGGGAGATGGTCGGCTACTGGGAGGACGCCCCCGACGGGTACTACTCCGTGGACGAGCCCGAGCAGCTCGGCCTCATCTACCAGGACTCGAGCCACAAGAGCGCCGCGTTCGGCCTGGTGTCGCTCGACCTGAAGAGCATCTTCCTGCAGAGAGACGTCGTCCGCGCCGGGATCGTGGCGCGCGTCACCTTCCCGACCCACATGGGCGCGCGGTTCGATGAGGGGCTCGGGGCGGCGGACCTGTACCTGCCCGGCTCCAGCGGCATCGATCCGAAGACCGGCCACTTCACCGACGAGGGGACCGTCTGGGGCATCGAGCCGGGCGTCGTCGCGAGCGTCGCGCCGGTCGAGCACCTGACCATCTACGCGGACCTCACGTTCGCGATGGCGTTCCTCAAGTACAACGTCGTGGAGAAGGACCTGAGCAACAGCGACACGCTGGAGAACAAGACGACCAACCTCTTCTTCATCCCGCACTTCGGCGCGCAGTACAGGATCCTCGACGACAAGCTCGGCTTCCAGGTAGCGTTCTCGCCCGTCGCTTTCGTCGGCAAGGGAGGCGAGACCGGGTTGGCGGCGTTCGCCATCGTGCCCGGCGTCTCGACGCGGCTCGCCGAGCACCTGAACCTGTCGCTCACGGTCGACATCGACGTCGGCGCGAACGCTGCCCACCCGTTCGAGAGCCCGCGCCTCCTCTCCGACACGGACGCGCAGCTCTCGGAGCCCACGCCCTGCGGCGTCGGCCGACAGGTGGGCCTGGCGCTCCAGGCGGCCTGGGAGTTCTAGGCGGGCCGACCTCTCCGACTAATCCCCTCTTAAGAAATCCCTCCCCCGGCCGATAGGATGAGCATGACCGCCATCGCCGCAAGAGGCCATGTCGACGCCGTGCCGATCGTGCTGTGCATCAGCGAGGACAAGGCGTTCATCAACACGGCGCGGGTGAGCCTCGGGCAGGCCGGGTTCGTCGTCGTCACGTCGCGCAACTCCTCGGACGCGCTCGACCTCACCGCGAGCCAGGAGATCGACGCGATCATCTGCGACTACGGACTGTCCCAGCTCGACGGGATCAGCCTCTTCGAGCGGCTCAAGAAGGCACGGGGCGGCGCGACGCCGCCCACGCTCATCGTGAACGATACCTACGCCGCGCCGCTCCTCGCACGGTGCGTCGCCGCCGGCGCGGTCGGCCTGCAAGCGAAGGGCGAGTCCCCGGAGATGCTCGTCGAGCGCGCGATCTCCATGATCGCCGACGACGCGAAGCGGAAGCACGTCGAGAGCTCGGCGCTGCGCCGCGCCGTCCAGGGCGGGACGGATCCCCTGACGCACGTCGCGAGTAGGACCCACTTCACGCGGCGGCTCTCGGCCGAGTCGGCGGCCTCTTACCGTGACGGCAACCACCTCTCCGTCGTCGTGCTCTCCGTCGACAGGTACGCCAACACCGCGGAGCGGCACGGCGCGCAGCTGGCCGAGAGCCTGCTCGCCCAGACCGCGCGCCTGATCGAGGGAGATCTGCGGAGCCGCGACTGCGTCGGGCGCTACTCGGATCACGCGTTCGGCCTCGTCCTCCCCGAGACGCCGCTCGCCGCCGCCGCCGCCGTCGCGAGCCGCCTGCGGCGCGCCATCGCCGGCGTCGAGCTCGGGGACCTCGATCACCCGATCGCGGTCACGATGAGCGCCGGCGTCGCCTCCCGCCCGGTGGGCGTCCGCGCCAAGCCCGAGGAGCTGATGGAGCAGGCGCTGAAGAACTGCGCCGCCGCGGCGCACATGGGTGGCGATCGCGTCGTGGCCGACTCCGCGCTCACCGGGAAGCCGATCGCCCTGCTCATGGGACCTCAGGGCGACGAGGACACGGGCGCGCTCGCCGCGAGGCTCTCCCGCCGCGGCCTCGAGGTGCGAAGCGCGGCGACCGCCGAGGAGGCGCGCCGCGTCATGGCCGACGTCCCGGCCGCGCTGCTCTGCGCCGTCCACTCGCCTTTGAACAGCGACGCGGCGGAGCTCCTCGTCTGGGCGCGCGCCAAGTTCCCCTCGACGCGCCGCGTGCTCGTCTCCTCGGGCACGGAGCCGGCTCTCATGCTCCGGATGGTGAACGAGGCGGCGATCGACTACCTCGTCCTGCACCCGTGTCCCGAGGAGCGCATCGACGCGCTCGTCAACGAGCTGATTTGCGCGTGACCACCCCGCCGCGCTCCGTCGCGCGCCGCTCGACCTCGGCGAGCAGCCCGTCGAACTCGCGGAACCAGGCGGCGCTCACCCACAGCGGCCTGCCGCCGTCGGCGGGGACGACGCGCACGGCGCCGACCCCGAGCGGGGTCGTCTCGACGACGACGACCGCGTCCTCGAGATCGACCGCCCGGCGCCACGCCCCGACCCGGAGCGCGACCCGCCCGCCGTCGATCGTGACGCGCATGGCCGCGACGGTCGTGTTCAACGCGACGAACAGCGCGCACACGCCGCCGCCGACGAGGAGGAGCGTCCACGGGATCGGCTCGCCGAGGTGCTCGAGCAGCAGCGTGACCCCGACGAGCAGCGCGAGCACGAACAGGAACATGACGCTCAGGATGTGGAACGACCACCGGATCAGCGGCGAAGGGCGATAGGCGAGCAACTAGCGACCCGCGAGTTGCTCGAGGGTGTGGAGCTCCAACTTCGAGTCCGAGGTCACGGACAAGAGCTCCCCGCTCCCGAGCGGGGCGAACGGCGCCGGGGGAGCGCCGATCGCGCCGGAGACGACCACGACGCAGCGGACCTCCTCGTGATCCAGGCCGCCGCCGCCGGGCGACACCTCGCGCGAGTTGCGGCAGAGCCTGCAGCTCCGGATGCCCTCGACGAGGGCGTAGCTCGGCGTCACGCCGCGCCCGACCGCGACGAGGCTGTAGCCGTCCGAGACGACCGCCGAGAAGTCCGACGGCCGGTGCCCGGCGGCCTCCGCGAAAGCGTCGACGGCGGCGATCGCCTGGCCGAGCGCGCGCCGGATCTCCGCCGTCCCGACGTTGCTGCGCCCGATCTGCCCGGCGTCGAAGAGGAACGAGAGGAACAGGTGGAAGAAGTGCTCCTCCGGGGTGTCGCCGCGCATGCCGCGGCGGATGAACGGGGGCATCGCGTCGACGACGCTCTTGCCGAAGTCGGCGAACCCGGCGATCTCGCCCGTCCTGGCCATGAGCCAGTCCTGGAAGCGGAACGGCTGGACGTCCTCGCAGCGCGAGTCCTTCGAGCCCCTCACGGGCCCGGTGTGGAGCACGAGCAGCTCCGCCTCGAGGCCGGCCAGCTCGCGCGCGACCTCGAGCGGGCGGCCCCGCTCGCGCGGCGCGACCCGCGCGAGGAGCTCGCCGGAGTCGTAGTAGCCGAGCCCGAAGACGCCATCGCCGGCGAGAGGAGGGAACGTGAGCGCTTCCGCGTGCTGCGCCAGCGCGCAACCCGCGTGCTTCTTGGAGTTCGTGGAGAGCGCGACGATTCGAGACATGGGCGCCACCTTGTTCCGCCCTGTATACTCTGAACATCGGAGGGCGCGCAAGACGACGCGCGCCTCCGCCCGGGCGCGTTTCGTCGGTTCTCCTGTTGACACACGCCGGGGGCGGTGCGTATCTGTGAAAACCCGCGCTTGGGGAGGTGCCATGGCGCTGACCATCGACTTCGGCTATTCGGACACGACCGCCTCTTGGAACGACGCCCGCCTGGCGTTCCTGTTCGCCGCCAAGGCGGATCCGAACGAGATCGGCAAGGGCTCCGGACCCCTCGCGATCGCGGACGCCTCCCGGTTCGTCGAGCTCTTCGAGTGCCAAATCGGCCTGTCGCCGCTCGGCGTCGGCACCTACGCGGAGGCCGTGGGCGGCGACAACCCCGACGCCGGTGCCGTCGAGCGCGCCGCCGAGGCCCGCGCGCGCGGGATGTTCCCGGTCGTGATCGGCGACGACCGCCGCATCACGGATCTCGGTTGCCGCGATCCCCTCGTCGCGCTCTGGGGCAAGCTCGGGCGCATCGAGGCCGACGAGGCCGCGATCCTGTCCCGCTCGAACCCGGCGATCCTGGCGGGCGTCCGCGCGGCCACGGCGAACGCCTTCCAATCGGTCCCGGGGAACGTCACCATCCTGACCGCCACCGCGCTCGCGCAGCGCAAGGAGCTCTTCCAGGAGGCGCTCACGCGGATCACGACCCCGGCGCACCTGAGCATCGACCTCGACGTGCTCGCGCCGGCCGTCGCGCAGACCACCCGTTCGCTCGAGCCCGGCGGCCTCGGCTGGTACGACCTCATGGACCTCCTGGAGATGGTGTTCGAAGGACCCGGCGTCGCCGCGGTCGATCTCGTCGGCACCGCGCTCGTCGGGCCGCGGACGCCCGCCGCGCTGCTCGGATCGCAGATCCTCCTGCGCGTCGCCGGGCTGCTCGCCGTCGGCATGGGGAAGTGATGCCGTCGCCGGCCACCAACCTCGGCATCATCGCGCTGCCGTTCGAGGTGAGCACCTCGTTCCGCAAGGGCACGGTGCATGGGCCGGAGGCGATCCTGAACGAGCTCGACCGCCTCGAGACGTTCGAGTTCGCGCTCGGCCGCGACCCGTTCCAGGGGGTCCCGCGCACCATCGTCAAGCCGCACGGGCCGGAGCTGTTCGACGCCCGCATCCAGCAGGCGGTCGCCGGCCGCGTCGTCGGCGAGCTGCTCGACGGCAAGGGGTTCCCGATCTCCCTGGGCGGAGAGCACACGGTCAGCCTCGGGCCGATCCGCGCCGCCCGCGCCAGGGGCGAGCTCGGGATCGTGCAGCTCGACGCGCACTCCGACCTGCGCGACAGCTACGAGGGGAACCCCCTGAGCCACGCGTGCGTCATGCGGCGCGCCCTCGACATGGAGTGCACGCACTTAGGCGTCGGGATCCGCTCGATGTGCGAGGACGAGGCGACCTTCATCCTCGAGCGCGGCCTCCAGATCGTCGGCGCCCGGCAGGTCATCGACGGCACCGACTGGTACGTCCTGCTCGACAAGCTCCCGGAGCGCATCTACCTCACTATCGACGTGGACTTCTTCGATCCGGCGGACGTCCCGGCGACCGGCACGCCCGAGCCCGGCGGCCCCTCGTGGGACCAGGCCGTGGCGTTCCTCGCGCACCTCTTCGCGGTCAAGAACGTCGTCGCCGCGGATGTCGTGGAGCTGATGCCGTGCAAGGACGACGACGCCTCGGTGCGGCTCGCCGCGAGGCTCGTCGCGTTGCTCGTCGGGTTGAAGTTCCCGGGCTGACGGCGGGCGGTTCGCGAGCGGCCCCTACTCCGAATACAGCCGCAGCTCGTCCACGCCGAAGTCGAACGTCGCGAACCAGTCCGACTCCGCGGACAGCTTGACCCGGACCTCGTCGCCCGGGCCGACGTACGGCTTGGGGTTGTCGCGCTTGACCGTGGCCTTCGTGTCCGCCACCCCGAGGTTGACGCGCCCGATCCAGACCCACTTCGCGGCGGCGAAGTCGAAGAGGTAGACCGTCACGGCCGAGTCGGCCGCGTAGAACCGCCCCTCGAGCGCGACCTTGAGCGCCTTGCTCGACGCCGCCGAGCCGGCCCGGAACGAGGCCTGCACGTCGACGTACCGCTTCTTGCCGCTCTGGGTGCTGCGCGCCACGAGCAGATCGTCGTCGCTCTTCGCGAGGCTCCCGAGCTTCCCGCCGAGCGCGCTCCCCTGCGCGATCTTGTGGTACCCCGGCGCGAAGCCCGCGCCCGCGCTCGCCCCGCTCGAGCCGGAGCTCCCCCCTCCTTGCGAGGCGCCGGCGGCCGCGGCGAGCTCCATGGCGCGCCGCACGTTGATCCTCCCCTTGGCGACCCAGGCGCCGACCGGATCGCAGCTCTTCTCGATCACCTCGCGGACCGCCGCGTTCGAGGCGCCCGCGCCCATGGCGCTCCACACGAGCCCCGCGAGCCCCGCGACGTGCGGCGTCGCCATCGAGGTGCCGCTCATCATCCCGTATCCGCCCGGCACGGTGCTCATGATGAACGTCCCGGGCGCGGCGACGTCGACCCAGTCGCCGTAGTTGCTGTAGTCCGACCGCCGATCGTCGGTCTCCGTGGCGCCGACCGCGATGCAGGTCGGGTAGGTGCCCGGGTAGTGCGGCGCGCTCACGCCGAGGTTCCCGGCCGCCGCGACGACGACCGCGCCCTTCGACCACGCGTAGTCGATCGCCTCGTTCTGCGTGATCGACTCGAAGATCCCGCCGAGGCTCAAGGAGATGACCTTGGCGCCGTGATCCGCCGCCCAGACGATGCCGTTCGCGACGTCGGACGCCGAGCCGCCGTCCGCGTTGAGCACGCGCACCGGCATGATCGAGCAGTTGGCGCAGATCCCGGCGATCCCCTTCCCGTTGTTGGCCGAGGCCGCGGCGATGCCGGCGCAGTGGGTCCCGTGCGAGGCGACGTCGTCCGCTTGGTCGTCGCCGTCCACGAAGTCGTACCCCGGAACGATCTTGCGGACGAGATCCGGGTGATCGAGATCGACGCCCGTGTCGAGGATCGCGATGACCACCTTCGCGTCGCCCGTCTCGAGGCCCCACCCCGCCGCGGTCCGGATCTTCGCGAGCGCCCACTGATCCCCCCAGTGCGGATCGCTCGTCTCCCACACCGGGCGGTAGATGTAGTTCGGCTCGACGAACTCGAAGACCGGCAGCTTGCGCAGCTGCTCGAGCGCGGCCTCCACCGGGAGATCTTTGGGGAGCCCGAGCCGCTTGACGTCGACCCGCGAGATCTTGCCTATCACCTTCGCGCCGATCTTCGCGATCGCGCCGGCGGCGGGCCCGTCCTGGCCCTTCTTGAAGCGCACGAGGAGCTCCGACTGGCGGTACTTCGGCCCGGAGGCGGCCGAGGCGACGGCGGGGATCGCGAGCGCCGCCGCGACGAAGAGCGTGATTGCGAGCCGTCTCTTTGCGAGCATCTGACCTCTCCTTCGTGCGCGACGGCGCCGTTCCCGGCGGCGCCCTTCCCGTGAGGTTGGAGGATACCACCTCGCGAAATATTCAACACGCGCGCGCCGTCAATCGTGATAGTTTTGCGAGCGTATCGACGCGCCGAACCTCACGAGGAGCTCCCATGCCCAGAAAAGCCATGATCGCGATCTTCGCACTGACGTGCTGCGCTCTCGCCGTCGCCTGCGGCACGGCCGATACCGGAGGCAGCGCCGCCTCGGCCGCCGACGCCGAAGCGGCGACCGCGCCGACGGCGGACGACGCCGTGGCGCCCATGGAGCCGCCGACCGTCCCGATCCCCCGCCCGCCGGGCCCGGGCACGCCGGCCGCCGCGGACGCCCCCACGGGCGGCCCGTGCACGACCGACTCCGATTGCGTCCCGGCCTCGTGCTGCCACCCGAAGACGTGCGTGGACAAGTCGCAGGCGCCGTCCTGCGCCGGGACGATGTGCACCCTGGATTGCCGCATGGGCACGCTGGATTGCGGCGGCGGGAAGTGCCTGTGCAGGGACGGGATCTGCGGGGCGGAGCTCAAGAAGCCCGGCTTCGTGGAGGGCATCGAAGGGGCGACCAAGCCGCAGTGACCCGCGGCGCCCCGCAATCCCCTACCGCTGCTCCTGCTGCCTGTACAGGACGCCGCACACCTTGAGCCGCGCGAGCAGCCGCTCGATGAACGCGCCGTCCTGCGCCAGCGACTCGGGCGGGTGGACCCCCGGCGTGAACGAGATCTCGTCGTTCAGCAGCGCGCGCGCGGCGATCGCCGCCGGGAAGCCCGTGGTGCGCGCCATCGACGTCTCGTTGCGGTAGCGATCGGTCCGGTCGAGCAGCTCCCACACGACGCGCTTGTAGGGGGCCTCCTCGCCGCCGGTCACCTGGATCCGCATCACCGTGAACTCGTCCATGAGCTCGTCGAGGTACCACGCGGGCTCGAGGAGCTTCAGCGTGAGCTCGCGGGGAGAGATCATCACGCCGTTGACGTCGATGGGCGCGCTCTCGAAGAAGCCGGTGTCGCGCAGCAGCCCGATCCGCTTCGCGTAGCCGGGGTAGCGCAGCGTCTTCTCCTCCATCGCCGGGCACGCCACGGTCGTGAGGAGCGATCGCAGGCCGTCCGTGTAGAACGCCTCGAGCGTGCCGATCTCGGGGAACTCGACGCTCTCCACGCCGGACAGCGCCGCGCGCTCGCTCACCGCGCCGCCCACCTTGATGCGCGCCGGGCGGATGTACTCCTCGATGACGTCGGCGGGCGAGAACGGCGCCGCGTACTCCCACGGCTGCCGGCGGACGAGCGGAAGGCCGCCCACGAGGATGCGGATCTGGCGCACCGGCGCGACGACGGTCGCCGCGGCCGCGGACAGCAGGTTGCTCATGCCCGGGGCGACGCCGAAGTCGTAGAGGACCTTGGAGCCCGTCCGCTTCGCCTCGCCGTCGAGCACCGTCGGGTCCTCGGGCATGAACGAAATGTCCACGCACTTCTTGCCGGCCGCGACCACGCCGCGGAGCGTGCTCAGGCCGAGCGCGCCCGGCAGCGCGCCGATCGCGAGGTCGAACCCCTCGACGACGCGGGAGACGGCCGCGGGATCGGACAGGTTGTCCGAGATCGTCGCGCAACGGAGCTTCTCCGCGACCGACTCGAGCATCTCCGACCTGCGGTCCGCCACGGTGACGCTGATGGCGGGATCGTCGTTCAGATCGCGCGCGATGACGCGCCCCACGCGGCCCGCACCCAACACGATGACTTTCTTCTTTTCCACAGGACCCTCCATTGGATTCAACGTCCCGCGGACTTCTCGGCGAGCAGCACACGGGCCATGGGGTACTCGAAGAACCCCATCAACTTCGAATCGATCACCCTCTCGAAGAGCGGCCTCGCGAGATCGCCCTTCCCGTCCCCGAGCAGCCTCAACCCCGCGTAGAAGTCGGCCTCCACCCGCTGGCCGTTGTTCCCCGCGCGGCGCCGGAGCTCCGCGGCGTCGATGCGGCCGCTCAGGTGTCGCGCCAGATCGTCCTGCCACGTGTCGCCGTCCGCATGGGCGAGGTAGTTGCGCGCGAGCTCGTTCGTCCTGCCCTGGCGCCGCGCCAGCCCGTCGATCCACAGGGCGAAGTAGATCTTCCACATCGCGCCGAGCCGATCCTGGTTGAACGCGATCTGGAACAGCTCCGCCGCCGAGTCGAGCCGCCCGCGCGCGAAGAGGAAGGAGAACGCGGCGCCGTAGACGCTCCGGTTCTCGGGGTCCAGGCCGATGGCGCGCCGCATCCACTCGAGCGCGCCCTTCTCGTCCCCGAGGTGGTCGAGCGCGATGCCGCGCCGCAGCGCGATCTCCGCCGCGTAGTCGAGCGGCAGATCCGCCTTCTCCCAGATCGACAGCGCCCTGCGGAAGTCGGCGGCGGCCCCGGGCGCGTCCCCCTCGCCCTCCCGGATCCTGCCGCGCAGCTCGTACGCCCGCGCCGGCCAGTACTCGGCCTCCATGCCGCCGGCCTTCTTCGCCCGCGCGATCGCGGTCTCGATGTCGCGCATCGCGGCCCCGGGCTCGCCGAGCATCTCCCGGATCTCCGCGAGGCGGAACACCGGCCCGGCGTCGCTCGGCCACACCTCGCACGCCCTCGAGAAGTGGGCGATCGCACGCTCGATGCGGCCGTCCGCGTACTCGACCTCCCCCGACAGGTTCAGGAGCTGGGCCGTCACCTGGTACAGCGACTCGTCCTCGACGTCCTCGAGCGCGAGCACGCTGTCCACGAGCTCGTCGGCGATCCGGATCACCGCCTCCGCCTCCTCGACCCGCTCGAGCATGTGGACGCGGCTGAGCGCGTTGCGGACGCGCGCCGTGACGCCGAGGTACGTCGACTCGTCCGGCGCGAGCCGCGCGGCCTCCACGTAGAACGGCACGGCGCTCTCCGGCCGGTCGAGGAGCTCGAAGAACTGCCCGACGCACATCGGGTACCGCGGGCTCGGCTCGGCGCGCCGCGCGAGGAGGCAGGCGCGCAGGCCGGCCATGGGATCGCCGACCACGAACTGGCCGGTGCCGGGGTCGAACGAGCCGAACAGCTGGGCCAGGGTGAAGTACCTTTCGCCGGCGTCCTCGCCGCCCTCGCCGAGCCCGTCGAGCAGCTCCTCGAACGCCCGCTGGGAACGCACGTCGCTCTTCAGCTTCCGGATCCAGGGCGCCGCGCGCGTCGCGTCGCCGTTGAGGAAGAAGACATACGCGAGGAACACGGGGATCTTCTCCGCCTCGCGCAGCGCGAACGGCGGGAGGCCCCACAGATCGGCGCCCGCGTCCTCGATGCGCGCCATGTAGGCCGCGTTCCACCCCACGAGGTGCTCCGCCGCGCGCTCGACGATCTCGCGATCCGGCACGAGGCGCGCCACGCGGAGGTAGAGGTCGGCGGTGGAGGCCCGGCTCTCGAGCCGGTCGGGGATCGTCTCGCGCACGCCCTCCGACCACTCCGCGAGCTCCAGGAACCGCTCGCCGTGCCGCGCGTCGCCGGGCTCGACCAGCGCGAGGTAGCGCAGGCCGGCGAGCACCATCACCTCGTCGCCCCTGCGCTCGTACCGGGCGACTACCCACTTCGCGAGCGGCGCCAGGGCGGGCGCGACATCGCCGTCGGCGAAGTCGGCCGGCGCGTTCAGGGACATCCCCTCGCGGAACAGCTCGACCCGCTTCGACAGCTTGTCCTCGGGCGTCGCCTCGAAGGAGGCGGCGATCGACTCGGCGAGCCTGTCGCGCAACGGCACGCGCGTCTTCGCGGCGTCGGAGAGCGCGAAAAGCCGCGCCTCCCAGGCGCCGCGCTGCGATCCCGGGATGGCGTCCGGGACCTCGAGCTCGGGGTCGGCGCCGGGGCCGGGCGACACGGGCTTCGCGGGCTGCGGCGGCGGCGCCCCCCCGCACGCGGCGCACGCGGCGATCGAAAGGAGCGCGAGCGCGATCTGCTTGAAGCCGAGCATCGGGGCAGTGTAAGAGGTTCGCTCATGACGCGCAAGGAAGGAGCGGGAGCGGAAAGGGCCCGGCTCGAGGGGCTCGCGAGGCGCCTCGGCCTCCGCGCGGCGATCGTGCGCGCGCTCCGGCGCTTCTTCGAGGACGAGGGTTTCCTGGAGGTCGAGACCCCGATCCGCGTGCCGGCGCCCGCCCCCGAGGAGCACATCGATCCGGAGCCGTCGGGCGACCGCTTCCTCGCCGCCTCCCCGGAGCTCCAGATGAAGCGGCTCGTGGCGAGCGGCGCGTACCCGCGGATCTTCCAGGTCTCGAGGTGCTTCCGCCGCGGCGAGCGGGGCGCCCTGCACCTCCCGGAGTTCACGCTGCTCGAGTGGTACCGCGCGGGCGCGGGGATCGACTCGCTCATGGCGGACTGCGAGTCGATGATCGGCCGCGCCGCCCGCGCCGTCGGTGTCTCGATCGCCGCGCCGCCCTGGGAGCGCCTCGAGGTCGCCGACGCGTTCGAGAGGTTCGCCGGCTGGCGCCCGTCCGGCGCGCCGGACGCCGAGCGCTTCACGCGCGATCTCGTCGATCGGGTCGAGCCGTCCCTCCCCCGCGAGCGCCCCGTGTTCCTCGCCGGCTACCCGGCGTCCATGGCGTCGCTCGCGCGGATCGACCCCGCGAACCCGGCGCGGGCCGAGCGCTTCGAGCTCTACGCCGCCGGCCTCGAGCTGGCGAACGGCTTCGCCGAGCTCACGGACCCCTCGGAGCAGCGCGCCCGCTTCGAGGCGGAGATCGGCTCGAGGAGGCGCCGCGGCGCCGCCTGCCCGCCCATCGACGAGGCGTTCCTCGAGGCGCTCGAGCTCGGGATGCCGGCGTGCGCCGGGATCGCGCTCGGCGTGGACCGCCTCGCGATGTGGCTCACGGGCGCGACGTCGATCGACGAGGTGGTCGCCTTCCCGGAAGGAACCGCCTAGAATAGGCCGCCATGGGCACCGGGCTGCGAAGAGTGGGATCCGTGCTGGCCGTCGCGCCGGCGCTCGCGCTCTGCCTCCTCGGCTGCGCGCGCCTCGCCGCCGAGCTCGAGCCCCCGGCGGTCGTCACCGTGCTCGAGCCGTACCCGCGCCACGACGACCCCGACGCGGTGGCGTTCAACGACCTCCCGGTGCGCCTCTACTTCTTCACGCAGACGCCGCCCGCCGAGACCAAGATCCTGAAGCCGGTGCGCGTGGTCTTCCGGGCGGTCGCGGACAACAAGACCTGCCGGGACGCTGGGATCGGCGGCCTCACGAAGCTCCAGCGCGTCGCGGTGCGCGCCCGCGCCAACGCGGTCGTCAACATCCGCGCCACCTGGGACGGCGCGCCGCTCGGCGACGAGCTCCGGTTCGGCTGCCGCCGCGTCGACGACACGTTCACGCTCGTCTGGGAGGGCGCGCTGGCGACGGTCCCGGAAGAGGCGCCGGCGCCCGACGAGTTGATCGCAGAACCGCCCGCCGCGACCGACGAGGACAAGACGAGCGCGCGTCTGCGCGAGCTGCAGGGCCTCTACTACCAGGGGTTGATCACGCGGGAAGAGTTCCTGGAGCGCCGTCAGAAGATCCTCGACGGGCTGTGAGGAAATGGGGTCTGAGGAAATGGGGTGTCGAGTAGCCCCGGCCGGTTTCCCGACCGGGGCCCTCACCAGATCCGGACAAGGAGATTTCCACCATCCGGCTCTTCTGTCGATGCGTCTCATGGAGC
>JALNZK010000093.1 GCA_023229365.1 Pseudomonadota bacterium
GGCCGCGCTCCGGGAGTTGTTTCCGTTCTCCCTGCCCGAGCTCGTCGCCGAGCCGGGGATCGAGCCTGTGGAGAGCCGCCTGGTCCGGATGCTGCGCGCGGCGAGCCCGATGCGGAGCGTCCCGGATCTCTTTTTGGCCGATCTGTCGCTGCGCGGCGAAACCGCGACGGCGAAGCGCGCCTGGGAGCGGCTCTCCTCCTCGGGCGGGATGCCGGCGCTGCACGCCGAGGCGTGGACGGACGAGGATCGGCGCGAGTGGCTGCGCGACTACCAGACGACGTATCTGCAACGCGATCTCGCGGACCTCGCGCGCCTCGATCGGTTGGAGCCGTTCGCCCGCGCCCAGAAGGCGGCGGCGCTGCGCGCCTCCCAGCCGGTGAGCTTCGCCGACCTGGCGCGCCTGGCGGACGTGTCGCCGCCCACGGCCAAGCAGTTCATGCAGTACCTGGAGGTGAGCTACCAGGTGTTCTGGCTGCCCGCGTGGTCCAGAAACGCGGAGAAGCGCCTCGTCAAGCGCCCGAAGCTCCACTTCGTCGACCCGGGCCTGCGCCGCGTCGTGGCCGGCGCGAGCGGCGAGGTGACCGGCGCCGAGTTCGAGGGCGCCGTGGCCGCCGAGGTGTGGAAGCAGGTGCGGACCGCGAAGCTGGAGCTCGAGCTCACGCACCTGCGCACCGTGGACGGGCGGGAGGTGGATCTGCTCATCGAACGGGAGGACGGGTATCTCGCCCTGGAGTGCAAGCGGACGGATCACGTGCACGGCGCGGACTTCAAGCACTTGCGAGGGCTGGAGCAGCTGTTGGACAAGCCGCTGCTCGCCGGGATCGTGGTGTCGCAGGAGGCGGAAGCCCGGACGCACGACGGGATCGGCGATCGCTTCTTCTCCGCGCCCGCCTGGTCGCTGCTGGGGTAGAGCCCATGAGCGCGGCCATCAACCCCCAGCACGTCGTGCTGTTCCACCACTTCCGGCGCTTCCTCGTCGAAGCCGCGAAGGCGGGGCTCGACGCGGCGCCGCTCAAGGGGGCGCACCTCGTCACGAGCGTCTACCCGGCCGACGCGGACCGGGGGGTGATGGCCGACGTGGACTTCCTCGTGCGGCCGGAGCAGTTCGAAAGAGCCGGGTCGCTCCTCGAGGGGTTGGGGTTCTACAGGAAGCCCCTCGAGGAGGCCGGGCGCGCGACGCACGAGCGCGCCTACTACCTCGATGTCGGGGGCGGACGTCACATCATGTTCGAGGCGCACCGCCACCTCTTCGATCCGGTCCGCTTTCCTTTGGACCACGAGGGGCTCTGGCGCCGCAGCGCGGCCTCGGAGTTCGACGGGGCTCCGTGCCGGCGGCTCGCGCCCGAGGACCACTACGTCCACATCGTCTTTCACGACACCCTGCACCGGCTCACGTCCCTCGGGAGGACGCTTCGCGACCTCGAGCTGCTCGCCCGCCACGGCGACGCGGATTTGGATCTCATTATATATAGAGCCCGCGAGTGGCGCCTCACCCGCGCGGTGTGGCTGCTCACGAAGCGCGTCGACGCCTCGGCGCCGGAGCTCGGGCTTTCGAGGATCGTCCGGGAGCTCGCGCCTGCGCGATCCGTGCGAGCGGCGCTGGAGCTCGTCGTTCCAGAAGGCCGCACGGAGACCCGCCTCTCGCGCCTCCACCACCGCCTGCAGGCGGCGCTCCTCTGGCCCTTGATCCTCGACAGCCCGCTCCAGGCGGCGCGCCTGGCGATCACCCACCCCTATGTCAGGTACTGCCTCACCCCTGCCCCCCGCTAAACCCAACCATTCCATCTTTTTTTCCGTCGCCTCGCCCGGATTCCGGGCGGGCGATGACGGACAATGCCGGCTTTCGCCCGGGCAGGATCTGCCCGGGCTGGGCTCGATCCGGCGGGGGATGGACCCCGCCGGGGGAAACGACGCGGTGATCACATGAGCGTTCGCCTTTTCGCAACGCGCCATTCGCACGCTGAGTTGTTCATGCACGCGGTCTGGACGACCAAGAACAGGTTGGCGTTGCTCGACGAAGACGACCTGGCGGCGATCGGAGCAACGACACAGAAGACCGCGAGGAAGATCGGCGCGGTTGTGTACGCCGCAGGCGGAACGGAAGACCACGTGCACGTGCTGGTGAGATACCGGCCCGATATGGCGGTGTCGAACCTCGTGAGGTCCATGAAGGCGTCGACCTCATACATTCTTCGACAAACGATCCCGGAGTTCGCGTGGCAGGAAGGCTACGCCGCGTTCAGCGTCTCCACAAAAGACGTCCGCCGCGTCGAGGCCTATATTCTGGGTCAGGCAGCGCACCACGCGACGAATAACACGTGGGATGATTGCGAACCGGGATGATGACTTCCGCCCGCCGGGGTCCATCCCCCGGCGGGTCTATCCCAGCCCGGCCAGATCCTGGCCGGGCCGCTCGTTCCGGGTTACCCACACTCCCCGAATCGGGGTAGACTGTGTGCTTCTTGTAGCGGTCGCGTTGGACGCCTCGCACGCGGCGCGTGAACGGGCGGGCGATCCGTGACAACAGATCCGGCGGGAACATGATCAAGTACCTCACAAAGGGAACGCAGATCCTCGTCGACCTGGTCGTGCTGTCGGCCGCGTTCTGGCTCGCGTTCATGCTCCGGTTCGAGCTCGCCCCTGATATTTCGACCTACAAGCTCCTGTTCTTCACGTGGCCGTACGTCGTGGTGTTCCAGTACCTGCTCCTCTCGCTGTTCGGCGTGACGCAGTTCTCGTGGCGGTACGTGAGCCTGCGCGAGCTGCCGCGGACCGGGGCGGCCCTGGGGATCGCGGCCGTGGTGCTCGTGGCGCTGCGCCTCGGGCTCGTGCACGTGGGCGGGTACGCGAAGTTCGTCGTCCTGCCGCTCGGCGTGCTCGCCATGGACTTCGTCCTCGCGTTCCTCGGCGTGGTCGGCGTGCGCGTCATTCGGCGCATGACCGCCGAGCGCTCCGAGCGCGCGGTCCGGAAGCGGGAGGCGGCGGTCGAGCCCAAGCGCACGCTCCTCGTCGGCGCCGGGCAGGCGGGCGTGCTCGTGGCCAAGGAGGTCGTGCAGAACCCCCACCTCGGCATCGAGGTCGTGGGCTTCGTGGACGACGACCGCGCCAAGATCGGCTCCGTGATCCAGGGGCACAAGGTGCTCGGCGACACGTCGTCCATGAAGGCGCTCGCCGCGGCGCACGACGTGGAGCAGGCCGTGATCACGATGGCCACGGCGCCGGGACCCACGATCCGCAAGATCGTCGGCCTGTGCGAGGAGATCGGGCTCCCGGTCCGGATCATCCCCGGGATCTACGAGATCCTGGACGGCAAGGTCGCGCTCTCGCGCATCCGGGAGGTGACGATCGACGACCTGCTCGGCCGCGAGGCGGTGCGGCTCGACCTCGAGGAGATAGGCTCCTTCCTGCGCGGCAAGCGGGTGCTCGTCACGGGCGCGGGCGGGTCCATCGGCTCCGAGCTCTGCCGCCAGATCGCGCGGTTCGAGCCCGCGAGGCTCGCGCTCGTCGAGCAGGCCGAGAACCCGCTCTTCCACATCCACCGCGAGCTCGCGCGCACGCACACCGGGCTCGCCGCGATCCCGTGCATCGCCGACGTGGCGGACGCGCGGAGGATAGGCGATCTGTTCGCGTCGTTCGGGCCCGAGGTCGTGTTCCACGCCGCGGCGCACAAGCACGTGCCGATGATGGAGTGGAACCCCGGCGAGGCGATCAAGAACAACGTCTTCGGCACCAAGGTCGTGGCCGACGCCGCGGACGGGTGCGGCGCCGGGGCGTTCGTGATGATCTCCACGGACAAGGCGGTCAACCCGACGTCGATCATGGGCGCGAGCAAGCGGGTGGCCGAGCTGTACGTCCAGGGGCTCGCCGCCCGGTCGAAGACCGTGTTCGTCGCCGTGCGGTTCGGCAACGTGCTCGGCTCCGCGGGCTCGGTGATCCCGGTGTTCAAGGAGCAGATCGCGGCCGGCGGCCCGGTCACGGTGACGCACGCCGACATGCTGCGCTACTTCATGACGATCCCCGAGGCGTGCCAGCTCGTCATGCAGGCCGCGGCCATGGGCCGGGGCGGCGAGATCTTCGTGCTCGACATGGGCGAGCCCGTGAAGATCGTCGACCTCGCGCGCGACCTCATCCGGCTCTCGGGCTTCACCGAGGAGGAGATCCCGATCGCGTTCACGGGGCTGAGGCCCGGCGAGAAGCTCTTCGAGGAGCTCGCGACCGGCGAGGAGCACATGGCCAAGACCCGCCACCCCAAGATCTTCATCGGCAAGATAGGCAGCCGGCCGCTCGCCGAGGTCGAGGCGGGGCTCGCGCTCCTCTCCGCCAAGGCCGACTCGCCCGACCCCCGCGCGGTGCGCACGGCGCTGCGCTCCCTCGTCCCCGAGATGATCGAGCCGTCCATCGCGCCGACGTCCGCCGCGACGACCCGCTGACCAGGGCGCCTCCGGTTGGAGACTGTGCGCAATTGACGGCTTCAACTATTCCGGAGTATGTTCCGCGGGAGCATGACCAAAACGGAAGAAATTCCTCGCGGGCGGCTCGTCCCCAGGCTGCTGCGGATGGAGCTCCCGCCCGGTCAGTCGGCGTTCCTGTGGGGGCCGCGGAAGACCGGGAAGTCGACCTTCCTCGCGCAGCGGTTTCAAGGCTCCGCCGTCTTCGATCTCCTCGACACGGACCTCTACTTCGATCTGAGCAAGCGCCCGGCGCTGCTGCGCGAGCTCGTGCTCGCCCTGCCCTCCGCGCAGCTGGTGAAGCCCATCGTCATCGACGAGGCGCAGAAGGTCCCGCGGCTCCTCGACGAGGTGCACGGGCTCATCGAGAAGCGCGGCCTCGCGTTCGTGCTGTGCGGGTCGTCGGCGCGCAAGCTCGTGCGCGGCGGCGCGAACCTGCTCGGCGGCCGCGCGTGGCGCTTCGAGATGCACCCGTTCGTCACGGCCGAGCTCGGGGAGTGGCGCCTGCTCGACGTGCTCGCGCGAGGGCTCGTGCCGTCGCACTACCTGGGCGCGGATCCGGCGCGCTCGCTCGCCGCCTACTGCCACGACTACATGCGCGAGGAGATCTTCGCCGAGGGGCTCGTGCGCAACCTCCCGGCGT
The DNA here is from genome assembly GCA_023229365.1 of Pseudomonadota bacterium. Classification (NCBI taxonomy): domain Bacteria; kingdom Pseudomonadati; phylum Pseudomonadota; species Pseudomonadota bacterium. The sequence goes on from JALNZK010000093.1 coordinate 5,092, forward strand.
TCTCGCGGTTCGTCGACGCGGCGGCGTTCTCCCACGGCGAGCTCGTGAACTACTCCAACGTCGCGCGCGAGTGCGGCGTCGACGGGAAGACGGTCAAGGAGTACTTCCAGATCCTGGTCGACACCCTCTTCTGCAGGCTGATCCCGCCGTACAAGGCGCGCCAGGAGCGGCAGGTGATCACCAAGGCGCCCAAGCTATACCTGTTCGACGTCGGCGTGGCCGGGGCGCTCGTGAAGCGCCGCGTCGCCGAGGAGAAGGGGGAGCAGTTCGGTCGGGCGCTCGAGCACCTCGTGCTGACCGAGCTCGTGGCCCACGCCTCGTACTCCGGCCTCGGCTACGACGTCTCCTTCTGGCGCACCAAGACCGGCCTCGAGGTGGACTTCGTGCTCGGCCGCGGCGAGGTCGCGATCGAGGTGAAGGGCGCGAGCCGCGTCGACGACCGGGATCTGCGGGGGCTTCGGGCGTTCGCCGCCCAGCACGCCCCGCGACGCTCGATCATCGTGTGCAACGAACGCCGTCCGCGCGTGCGGGACGGGATCCTCTTGCTCCCGTACCGCGACTTCTTCAGCCGCCTCTGGGCGGGGGAGATCGCCCCGGCTTCCGGCGAGGAGTGATTCCATGACCAAGGTCAGGCTCGGCAGGCGGCTGCGCTACAGCTTCGACAACACGATGGCGCGCGGCACGGGCGCGCTCATCCTGTGGCTGTTCGTGGCGTCGATCGCGCTCATCGCGCTCGTCTCGGCGATCGTCGTCCTCTTCGGCTTCACGCCCGCCGACAGGGAGCACCTGGGCTTCGTCGAGGTGTTCTGGATGGGGCTCATGCGCACGCTCGACGCGGGCACGATGGGCGGCGACGAGGGTGGCTGGGCGTTCCTGCTCTCCATGTTCGTCGTCACGCTCGGCGGCATCTTCATCGTCTCGGCGCTCATCGGCGTGCTCACGAGCGGCATCGAGGAGAAGCTCTCGGAGCTGCGCAAGGGCCGCTCGATCGTCGCCGAGACGGACCACACCGTGATCCTCGGCTGGTCGCCGCAGGTCTTCTCGATCGTCTCGGAGCTCGTGATCGCGAACGAGAGCCGCCGCAAGGGCGCGCGCATCGCGATCCTCGCCGAGAAGGACAAGGTCGAGATGGACGACGAGCTCGCGGCCCGCGTGCCGGACACGAAGAACACGCGCGTCGTCTGCCGCTCCGGCAACCCCATCGACCTCGCGGACCTCGAGATCGTGAGCCCGCACACCTCGCGGTCGATCATCGTGCTCGCGCCCGAGGAGGGCGACCCGGACTCCTACACGATCAAGTCTATCCTCGCGGTGACGAACAACCCGAACCGGCGCGCGAAGCCCTACCACATCGTCGCCGTGATCCGGGACCCCAGGAACCTCGAGGTCGCGCGCATGGTCGGCGGCGCCGAGGCGGAGCTCGTGCTCGCGAGCGATCTCATCTCGCGCATCGCGGTGCAGACCTGCCGCCAGTCCGGGCTCTCGGTCGTGCACACGGAGCTGCTCGACTTCGACGGCGACGAGATCTACTTCCAGGAGGAGCCCGCGCTCGCCGGGCGCTCGTTCGGCGACGCGCTCCACGCGTACGAGAAGTCGGCGCTCATGGGGCTGCGCCGGGCGGACGGCCGCGTGCTCCTCAACCCCGGGATGGACACCCTCGTCGAGGCCGGGGACAAGGCGATCGTCATCGCCGAGGACGACGACGCGATCGCGCTGTCGACGGGCGCCCCCCCCGCGATCGACGAGGACGCGATCCGCACGACCGCGCGATCCGCGCCCGCGCCGGAGAGGACGCTCTTGCTCGGCTGGAACTCCCGCGGCCCGCGGATCCTGACGCAGCTCGACGCGTACGTCGCAGAGGGCTCGAGCGCGCTCTGCGTGGCCGACGTGGAGGCGTTCGAGGCCGAGATCGACGGGATCGCCGCCGGGCTCGAGCGGCTCGCGATCGAGCGGCGAAGAGGCGACACGGCGGATCGCGCGACGCTCGACGCGCTCGACGCCACCCGCTTCGACCACGTCATCGTGCTGAGCTACGAGACGGCGGGGGGCGCCCAGGCCGCGGACGCGCTCACGCTCGTGACGCTGCTCCACCTGCGCGACATCGCCGACAAGAAGGGCGCCGAGCTGCCGGTCGTCAGCGAGATGCGCGACATGCGCAACCGCGAGCTCGCCGAGGTGACGCGCGCCGACGACTTCATCGTCAGCGACAAGCTCGTCAGCCTCATGCTCTCGCAGCTCTCCGAGAACAAGGAGCTCGGCGCGGTGTTCGCGGACCTGTTCGATCCCGCGGGCTCGGAGATCTACCTCAAGCCCGCCGCAGAGTACGTGGCGCTCGATCGCCCGGTGACCTTCCACACGGTCGTCGCGTCCGCGCGCCGGCGCTCGGAGGTCGCGATCGGCTACCGCAGGAAGGCGCTCGCCAAGAGCGCGGCCGATCAGTACGGCGTGCGCGTCAACCCCGCGAAGTCCGAGCCCGTGACCTTCGTCGAGGGCGACAAGATCATCGTCCTGGCGGAGGACTAGCCTCACCCCCGGCCCTCACCCCCTCGCTTGATCCGGTCTCGTCTTCTCTTCCCCTCTCCCGACGGGAGAGGGGTCAGGGGTGAGGGCCTACGGCGCCGACGGGAGAGGGGTCAGGGGTGAGGGCAGGATCGTCACGATCACGTACGGCTCGCGGCAGATCCCCTTGTCGACGAAGCGGCGCAGCGCGGAGCGGACCGCTTCGCGGCAGAGCTGCGGCGTCCGGCGCACCTCGGGATCGAGCTCGCCGAGCACGCCGCGGATCTTCGCGCGCACCTCGCTCGCGAACCACGGGAGCGCCTCGTCCGCGATCACGCCGCGGGCGACGACCTCGATCGCTCCTTCGGGGAGCCCCTCGGGATCGGCGTTCCAGATCGCGTGCAGGAGGCCGCACGAGCCGAGCAGCTTGCGCTCGCGCATCGTCGGCTCCGGCACGCCGGCCTCGCCGTCGATGAGGACGCGGCCCACCGGCGCGCGGGCGCCCTCGAGCGCGGGCCCCTCGGCCGAGAGCCGCACGATCTCGCCGTTCGCGACCGCGAGCGCGCGCGCGACGCCCGCGGATCGGGCGATCTCCGCCGACGCGAGGAGGTGGCGGAACGTGCCGTGCGCCGCGAGGAACGCCTTGGGCCGCACCGCCCGGATCGCCGCGTCGATCTCGCGCCGCGAGCCGTGCCCGGAGACGTGGACGCCGGCGTCCGTGCCGCGGTGCACGACGCGCGCGCCTTGGCGGAGCAGCCTGTCTATCATCCGCGAGATCGCGAGCTCGTTGCCGGGGATGAACCGGCTCGACAGGACGACGAGATCGCCCTCGGCGACGCGCAGGTGGCGGTGCTCCGCGGCCGCGATCCGGCCGAGCGCCGAGCGCTCCTCGCCCTGGGTCCCGGCCACGAGCACGAGCAGCTCGCCCGGCGGGCGCGACGGCGCCTCCTCCACGGGCACGAGCAGCCCGCGATCGAGCCCGAGGAGCCCGACGGACGCCGCGACCTCGGCGTGCGCGACGACCGAGCGGCCGGCGAGGACGAGCTTGCGGCCGCACGCCCGCGCGACGTTGCACAGGGAGCCCATCCGCTTCACGTTGGAGGAGAAGATCGCGACGTACACCGCGCCGCGCGTGCCGCGCACGAGCTCCCCGAGCCGCGCCTCGACGACGTCCTCCTCGCCCGCGTCCTCGGCCTCCTCGGCGCCGGTCGAGTCGCAGATCATGAGATCCACGCCCGCGGCGCCCGCCTCGGCGAGCGCGCCGAGCGCCGTACGCCCGCCGTCCGCGCCGCGCAGGCCGAGCTTGAAGTCGCCCGTGTGCAGGATGCGGCGGCCCGGCGCCTCGACGACGAGCCCCGTGTTCTCCGCGATCGAGTGCGGCATCGGGAAGCTCCGGATCGAGAACGGGCCTTCGGCCGCGCTCCCGCCGACCGGGAGGACGCGCGAGACGAGGCGCCCCCCGCCCGACTCCTTGAACCGGCGCTCGACGAGCGCGAGCGTGTACGCGCTGCCCCAGATCGGGACGTCGAGCTCGCGCAGGAGGTAGGGCACGCCCGCGACGTGGTCCTCGTGCCCGTGGGTGAGCACGACGCCCGCGACCTTGTCGCGCTCGGCGACGAGGTGCTCGAACGACGGGTGGATGACGTCCACGCCCGGCTCGTCCGGCGACGGGAACATGACGCCGCAGTCGAGCACGAGGATCCGCCCGGCCGCCTCGATCGCGAGGCAGTTCATCCCGATCTCGCCGAAGCCGCCGAGCGCCACGATCCGGACGTCGCCGCCGCCGTTCGCCATCGCCTTCTCCCGCGGCCACGTTATCAGGTCGCCGGGGGATGTTGAACCCCTCGGGAGTGGATGATAACTTCATTCGATGACGTCGACGCACGGCTACCTCCAGCTCCGCACCCGCGTCGACCGCTTCGTGGACTCGGTCGTCGGGCGCTACCGCGAGCAGGTCGCGTGCTGCGCGGGCTGCACCCAGTGCTGCGCGCCGGGGCTGACGGTCGTCATGGTGGAGGCCGTGCACGTGGGCCGGGCGCTCGGGCTCTCCGAGGATCGCGTCTTCCTGCAGGCCGGCCAGCCGCCGCTCGGCGAGAAGGGCGCGTGCGCGCTCCTCGAGGCCTCGGGCAGCTGCTCGATCTACGCCGAGCGGCCGCTCACCTGCCGCGCCCAGGGCATGCCGCTCCAGATGCCGGACGAGGCCGCGCTCTCGGTCTGCCCGCTCAACTTCGTCGGCATGGAGCCGCACCCGTCGTCGGTGCTCGATCTCGAGAACCTCGAGACCGCGCTGTTTGCCGCGAACCTCGACTACTGCCAGCGCGCCGGGCTGCACCCCATGAGCCGCGTCGCGCTCGACAGGCTCGCCGAGCTCGCGGGGCTCCCCGTGGCGCGCGATCCGTGACCGCCGTGCCGCACCGCGCGCTCCTCGCGGCGCTCGTCGCCGCGGCCGCCTCCGCCTGCGGCGTCGCGTTCCGCGATCCCGCCGCGCCGACCGTGCTGCGCACGCCGAGCCCCGAGGCCTACGAGCAGTTCGTGCTCGGCGCGATCGCCGTCGAGAACGGCGACGCGGAGGCCGCGGCTTCGCACTTCGAGGTCGCGGTCGCGCTCGATCCGGACGATCCGCTCCTCCGGGTCGAGCACGCGAAGGCGCTCGCCGCGTGCGGGCACGGCGGCGCCGCCCGCCGGGAGGCGCTGCGCGCCCTGCTGGTCGAGCCCGCGTTCGAGGCGGCGTGGGTGGTTCTCGCCGAGCTGCACGCCGCGAGCGGCGACGGCGAGGAGGCCGAGCGGACCGCGCTCGACGGGATCCGCGCCGTGCCGGACGGCGGGGAGATCCTCCTGTGGCTCGCCCGGCACTACCGCGCCGCCGGCGAGACGGAGCGCGCGCTCGAGGTCGCGCGGCGCGCGGCGGCGGCCGATCCGGAGCTCGCCGAGGCGGACGCCGAGATCGCCTCGCTCGCGGCGGGCGCGGGGAGGATCGACGAGGCGACCGAGAGCCTCGCGGCGTACGGCGCGCGCCGCCCGGCGGACGCCCTCTTGATAGGCGAGGTCGCGCGCGCGGCGGAGGCGGCCGGGCGGGCGGCCGAGAGCATCGCGCTGCTCGAGGCGGCCTCGCGGGCCGACGGCGCGGACACGGCGCTGCGCGCCTCGCTCGTGGAGCAGCTGCTCGCGGCGGGCCTCTTCGCGCGGGCGCGGGACCGGCTCCTCGAGATGCCGGCGCCGGGCGACGACGCCGAGCTCGTCCAGCGGGTGCGGTGGCTCCTCGCCGCGCACGCGCCCTGGGACGCCCGGAGGCTCGTCGGCGAGCGCACGGAGGCCGAGCTGACCGCGCCCGAGCTGCGCCTCGCGGCGGCGGAGATCGAGCTCGCGCTCCGGAGGGACGAGGCCGCCGCGCACCTCCTCGAGCCGCCGAAAGGCGGTTGGCCCGCCGAGCTCGCGGAGCGGGCCCGGGCGCTCAGGCTCCGCGCGACAGCGCCGTGAGGCGGGCGAGCGTCTCGTCGAGCCGGGAGTGCTCGTTTGCGCCCTGTCGCAGGAACGCGGCGATCGCGTCGCGGCGCTCGAGCGCGAGATCCGTCTCCTGCGACGTGCCCGCCCGGTACGCGCCGACGAGGATCAGCTCCTCGTTCTCGGCGTAGGCGGAGAGGAGGCTGCGCAACCTTTCCGCCGCCGTGACGTGCGCGTCCGATGCGATCGCCCGCATGACCCGCGAGATCGAGGCCGGGACGTCGATCGCCGGCCACCTCCCGGCGCGGGCGAGCCGCTCGCTGAGCGCGACGTGCCCGTCGAGCGCCGCGCGCGCCTCCTCGGCGACCGGATCCTGGGGGCCGCCCTCGGTGAGCACGGTGTACACGGCGGTGATCGATCCGCGCTCGTCCCGTCCGGCGCGCTCGAGCAGCTCCGCGAGGCCGGCGAGCGCCGAGGCCGGGTAAGAGGAGCGCGAGGGCGGCTCGCCCAGGGCCAGCGCCGCGTCGCGCCGCCCGCGGGCCACCCGCGTGAGCGAGTCGACGACCAGGAGCACGTCCCGGCCGCGGCCACGGAACCACTCGGCGATCGCCGTCGCGGCCGGCAGGGCGCGCGCGCGGACCAAGGGCGGCGCGTCGGCCGCCGCGACCACGACCACGGCCCGCGCGAGCCCCTCGGGACCGAGCGCACCGTCGATGAACTCGCGCACCTCGCGCCCCCGCTCGCCCACGAGGCACACCACCGCGACGTCGCAGGCGGCGCGCCGCGCCAGCATGCCGAGCAGCGTGGACTTCCCCTGCCCCGGCCCGGCGAACAGCCCGACGCGCTGCCCCTTGCCGAGCGGCAGGCAGCCGTCGATCGCGCGGATGCCGGTGACGAGCTGCTCGTCCACCGCGCGGCGCGCGAGCGGCTTCGGCGCGTTCCTGTCGACGTCGAAGGGCGCGAGCCCCGCGAGCGCCGGCCCGCCGTCGAGCGGCGTCCCGAACGGATCCACGACCCGGCCGAGCAGCGCGTCGCCGCACGGGATCGACGCGGCCCGCGCCACGACGAGCACCTCGTCCCCGACGCCGACCCCGGCGAGCGGCGCGAACGGGAGGAGCCCCGCGCGATCGCCCTCGCACGACGCGACCTCCGCGCGCAGCAGCGCCCCGTCCCGGGTGCGAAGCTCGACGATCTCGCCGAGGCGCGCGCCCGGAAGGATCGCCTCGAGGCGGAGCTCGCCCGCCGCGACGACGCTCCCTCTGCGGACCGGGAGGGCGCAGCGCGCGACCGCGTCGTGCAGGGCGTCGAAGTCCGTCATCATTGCCCCCCTTCCCCGCTGCGCCACGGCGCGAGGCGGAGGGCGACCAGCGCGAGGATCAGGGCGATCGCGAGCAAGAGCCCCTCCTTGCGGCCCGCGCCGGAAGCGAACCCGCACCCGAACAGCGTGTCCCACAGAGGGAGCGAGGGATCCGTGCGCGCGAGCTCGGCCCACTTGGAGCCGCAGTAGTCGTTCGCGTCGTCGCACCCGGGCTCGTGCGCCATCCACGCGGCGAAGAACGCGTCGAGCGCCGCGTCGGGCGAGGCGCCCTCGATGATCGCCGCGAACGTCGCGAGGTAGTCCACGAACGCCGGGACCGCCGCGGCCGCGAGCTCCTTCGACTCCTTCGCGCAGCGGTCCATGGCCCACGAGTGGCGCAGCCCGTCGCGCTCGAGATCGTAGTCGTAGGTCACCGCCTCGATGTAGTTGCAGACATGGCGGACCCGCGTGAGGTCGTCGCTGCGGACCGTGTGCGAGAACGAGTCCTCGACCGTGTGCATGGCGACGCCGAAGAGGTAGGCGGGCACCCAGACCGGCGTGCTCACCTCGCCGTACAGCTCGACGTACACGCTGCGCTCCTCGATCTGCTCGTCCCTCGGCCGCGCGAGGGAGGCCGCCGCGCGCGCCACCAGCGCGCGGATGTGCTCCTTGCCCCGCGCGATGGCCGCGAGATCGCCCGCGGCGTAGTCGTCTCCCTTCTCGCGCAGGAAGTGCGAGTCCTGCCGCTCCGGATCGCGGTGGATCTCGCGGAGCGACTGGATGTCGGTCGCGGACGCGCCGCGCAGATCCGGGTACCGCGAGCCGATCACGAGGCTATAGAGCGCGAACCGCGCGGCGTCGCCCTCGGCACCCGAGAACAGGTCGTCGCCCAGGTACGCCGCGATCTCGGCCCAGCGGTGCGACCCGGGCAGCGGCACCGCCGCCTCGGCGTCGAACCCGCCGGCGACGAGCGCGAGGAACGCCTCGTGCGTCATCTCCTCGTGGCACGCCGCCCGGTCGAGCGCCCGCACGGTGAACGCCCGCGCGCCCAGCGGGATCGACGCCGCGCAGAGCGCGATCAGCGAGGCGAGGCGGAGCGCGCCGAATCCGTTCCTCACAGCGGCACCTCCAAGGTCAGGGTGGTCCGGTACTCGATCCGCCGGATCGCGAGCTCGCCGACGGCCGGCGAGACGAGTGTGAAGCCGATGGGCGTGATCTCCACGACGAGCCACGGCGCGGGCCGGAAGCGCAGCGACGCCGGGCGCAGGTCGATGTAGAAGCCGGTCGTCCCCTTGTCGTGGAACGCCGTGTCGAACAGGAGCGTCGCGCCGCCGCCGGCGACGCTCACCCGCAGCCGCCCCTTCGCGAAGAGCATCTCCGCGCCCGCGCCGAGGCCGAGCACGCCCTGGGTGAGCTCCATCCCGACCTCGGTCGCGACCCAGTGATCGCGCGAGAACTCGGCGAAGAAGCCGATCTCCCCGCGCCGCCACCCGGCGCGTCCCGCGTACCCCAGGGAGAGCGTGAGGTTCGATCCGCCCACCCCGTCGTTCAGCGCCGAGCCGAACCCCTCGAGCTGCACGTACGCCGACTGTCCTTCGGAGAGCGCGACGTCCCGGGCGGAGGCGGCGCGCGGCGAGGCGACGGCCGCGGCGGCGGCGAGCGCGGCGGCGAGGGCGATTCCTTCGGTCCGCGTGCGCACGGCTAGAACTCCAGCTCGCAGGCCACGGCCGTGCGGTAGCTCATGTAGACGAGCGGGATCCCCCGCGTCACCGGCGCGACGAGCGCGAACGTCAGCGGGTAGAGCGACGCGATCATGCGGTCGCCGACGCGCCACCGGATGCCGGCCGGCCGCGCGTCGAGGAAGAATCCGGTGACCCCGGGCTCGTCGAGCTGCGAGCGGGTGAGCAGGATGGACGGCCCCCCCGAGAGCTCCGCGCGCACGCGGCCGTCGAAGAACGTGCCGCCCACGCCGAGCCCCACGTCGAGCGTCTGGATCCGGAGCCGCGGCGACCCCTCGTCGTCCTGCCAGAAGCCGTGCTCGACCGCCGCGAAGAGGTCGAACGCCGACGGCCTCCACCCGAACGCCGCGCGGTACGCGAACGAGCCGAGCGCGGGCTCGCCGGACACGAGCTGGCCGAGGAACGAGAAGCCGGCCTCGAGACCGCCGAACCACCTCCTCGCCCCGTCGGCGCGGGACGTCCCCGGCGCGAGGGCGAGGGCGAGGGCGAGGGCCGCGGCCGCGAACGACGCGGGCGCCCGGCCGCGCGGCGCGCGGGACGTGCGGTTCGGCGCCGTCATGCGTCGCCGACGACGGGCGCGATCTTGCGCGGATCGATGCCGAGCCGCCCGAGCGCGGTCTCCCACCGCGCGCCGTACGGCACGTCGAACACGAGCTCGCGCTCGAACGGCACCGTAATCCACGCCCCGGTCCGGATCTCGCCGATGAGCTGGTGCGGGCCCCACCCGGAGTAGCCGAGGAACAGCGCGTAGTCGCGCGGCCCGCCTCCCTGGGAGATCGCCTTCAGGATCTCGACGGACGCGGTCACCCCCACGTCGGCCGCGATGAGCAGGGTCTCGGGCCGCCTCCACTCCGCGGAGTGGACGATCCAGCCGAGCTCCGGGCACACCGGCCCGCCCTCGAGGATCGGCGGGTGGGCCGCGATATCGACCGGCTCGTCGAGCGGGACGCGCATCGCGCCGAGCACGGCGGAGAGATCGATCTCCGCCGCGCGGTTGACGACCAGCCCGAACGAGCCCTGCTCGTCGTCGTGATCGATCATGAGCACGACCGACCGCTCGAAGTGCGGATCGCGCATGTGCGGCGCGGCCACGAGGAAGCCTGGGGCGATGGCCGAGTCCATGGGCGGGATTGTGCATCACCTCGATCTCCAAGTCGAGGGGCGCGGCGCCGGCGCTACAGGGGGGACGCGCAGCAGCGCAGCCCGAGATCCTCGCGGTGGCCGCTCGGGCCGTCCATCTCGTGGGAGGCGTCGCAGGTCAGGTCGTCGGAGAACACGTCGAACGATCCGCCGCGGATCAGGCACGCGGCGGTGGCGCACGCGTCCGTCCACTCGTAGACGTTGCCGCTCATGTCGAACAGATCGATCGCACCTCCCTCGCACGACGCGAAGGCGCCGACCGCCACCGGCGCGCTCCCCCCGGCGTCTCCGCCGTTGCACGCCGCGCCGTCGTACGCGCTCCCGTAAGGGTACGCCTCGCCGTCCGGCCCGCCGCACGCTGCGACCCACGCCTCGTCCGGGCAGAGGAACTTCGACGCGGCGGCGCAGTACGCCGCGGCGCCGTGGAACGTCACCTGCACGACCGGCAGGCTCTCGTACCCGGCCGCGGCCTCGAACGTGCTCCCCGCCTGGGAGATGTGCGAGCCGGGCTCGTCGACGTGCATGCACTCCTGGCTGCCGCCGCAGACGTTGCCGTGCTCCGTGAGGTACGCCGCGAACTCGGCGTTCGTCGTCTCCATCGAGTCGATGCACAAGTCGCCGTTGGGCCCGTCGATCCCCGTCATCCCGTCGGCGCAGGGGATCGCGAGCCACCCGCCGGCGCCGTCGTCGCCGCAAGCGACGGCCGCCGGCACGAGGACGAACAACGCCAGACGTACAATCGATTTCGCCATGTCAGGTCTCCTTTCAAATCTCAAAAAACCGCGGAGCAGCGGCCCGACTTCGGGTTATATGTGTCCCATGATTGGCAAACGGGACGTGTCAATCGCCACGCTCGCGGCCATGGCCGCCGCGATGACCGTCTCGGGAGCGGCTGCCTCCGAGCCCGGCGCGGCTCCGGACGAGGGGCGCGCGGTGGTGATGCTCGCCGAGCGCGGCGACACGGTCGCGGCCGGGGTCGTGATCCGCGCGGTCCAGGCGCAGCTCAGCGACGTCTCGGTGGCGCTCCATGTGATCTGGATCGACGCCCTCGCGGCGGATCTCCCGTCCCAGATCGCGAAGGCCGAGGAGATCGCGAACGGATCCGCCGCGCTCGCGGTGTTCTGGTGCGACCTCGCCCGCGCCGACCGTTTCTATCTCTACTTCGCCGCGCCGAAGGGCGGCCGCGTCCTGGTCCGGGAGCTCGCGGGCTCGGGTACGGGCGGCATGGCCGAGGCGCTCGCGATCATCGTCCGCTCCTCGGTCGAGGCGGTGCTCGCCGGCGGCGAGATCGGCGCGGTCGTCGCGCCGGCGCCGCGCTCCGCCGGACCCGTCGAGGCGGGGCCGCCTCCCTCGGCCGGGGCCGGCCGGGACCGGGAACGGTTGGCCATGACGGTCGGCTACGAGCTGGACGTCGTCTCGAACCGGAGCCCCGTCGTCCACTCCGGCGCGATCGGGTTGTCGGTGCGGATCGCGGAGCACCTCTCCATCCGCGCCGGCTACGTCGTCTCGGAGCCGCGCAGCGCCGAGGAGCGCGGCGCCCTCCTCGAGCTCGGGCGCCACCCCGTCTGGCTCGGCGGCAGCGCGTTCTGGCGTGCCGGGCGCCTGCGCCTCGCCGTCGATCTCGCGCTCCAGCTCGACGTCGTGACGGAGCGGGTGCGGGCGACGGAGGCCGGCGTGGCCGTGGCGAGCGGAGGCCGCGAGGTGGAGCCCTCCATCGTCCCGTCTTTTCGCGTCGCTGCGGAGATCGTCCGGCGCGTCGCTCTCTTCCTCAGCGCGGGCGCCGACGTCGCCCTGCACCGGACGCGGTACGTGGTGAGCACGCCGAACGGGCCCGTCGAGCTCCTGTCCACGTGGCCGGTCCGGCCGCGCTTCGTCGCCGGCCTCGAGGTCGCCCTGTGGTGAGACCCGCGCCCGCGAAAAAGGCACGTCCCGAACTCCGGCGGACGGACACTTGAGGCGCGTGATGCTCTCCACCGACACGCCGCGGCTGGCCCCCGTCCCGTCGTCCGTCCGCGACGAGGAGATCGCGCTCGCCGCGGCGGCCGGACGGGGCGATCCGTCGGCCCGGCGCGCCCTCGTGGAGCGCGTGCTGGACCGAACGCGCCGCGTCGTTCGCTACCTCGTCGGTCCAAAAATCGACGCGGACGACGTCGTCCAGATCGCGCTGCTCCAGATCCTGGGATCCGCGCGGGCGTACCGGGGCGAGTGCTCGCTCGATTTCTTCGCGACGCGGATCGCCGTGCGGGTCGCGATGCGGGAGCTCCGGCGTTGGCGCCGGCGCGAGCACCCGACCGACGTCGTCGATTCGAGCGCCGCGATCGGCCCGGGGGCCGACGAGGAGGCCGGCCTGCGGCGGCTGCGGGCGCGCCTCGCGGCGCAGCTCGGCAAGCTTTCCCCGGAGCGCCGGGAGGCCGTCGTGCTGCACCACGTGGAGGGCTACGGGCTTCCGGAGATCGCCGAGATATCGGGCGCGCCTCTGAACACGGTCCGCGATCGATTGAGAATCGGGCGCCGGCAGCTGCGCCAGCGCATCCTCGCCGATCCCGAGATCAGGGATTGGCTGAAGGCAGGGCGGCTTTCATGAAACGCGAGAGCGGTTGCGAACGGTTGCTGGAGATCGATCTCGGTCGCGCCGAGGGCAGGGAGCCGACTGAAGAGGAGCACGCCTTCTGCGGCGAACACCTCGCGACGTGCGCCGACTGCCGCGCGGAGCGCGACGCGCTGGACGCGCTCGCCGAGGGCGATCCCGGCGAGCCGTCGTGGCGCAACGATGTCGCGCGACGGCGGTTCGTCGACGATCTGCTCGCGAAGGCCGGCGCGCGCGATCGGGCGGCGAAGGCCGGGCCCGCGTCCCGGGCGAGGCTCGCGGCAGCCGCGGCGATCGTCGCGGCCGCGGCGGCCGCCGTGGCGATCGTGCTCTGGGCTCGCCCGGATGCGAGCGCAACCTCGCCGGATCCCGGCGCCGTCGCCCCCCTGGGCCCGGCACGGGTGCTGCTCGCCTCGGGCCAGCTGACGACGACCGGCGCCGGAGCGGCCGTCGGCGACGTCGTCGCCCCGGGGTCGCGGCTCACGACCGGGTCCGGCGAGCTGTGGATCGGCCTGCCGACCGACCTCACGATCGCGCTCGGCCCCGAGACGCGTGTCGCCGTCCGTCGCCTCGACCAGGACGCCCTCGTCCTCTCGCTCGAGGGCGGCCGGCTCCTCATCTCGGCGGTGCCGGGGCGCAAGGGGCCGCCGCTGTCGGTGGCCACGCGGGCGGGCACGGTGACCGTGAAGGGCACGGTGCTCTCCATCGAGGATCGCCCGGACGGCGTGGGCGTGCACGTGGCCCGCGGCAGCGTGGAGATCGGCGGCGGCGCGAACGGGAAGGGCCGACGGCTCGGGCCGTCCGAGGCGATCGCGCTCGGCAACGGGCCCGCGCGGCCCGCGCGGCCGGAAGAGGACGCGGTCCTCCTCGAGAGCGCCGCGGCGTTCGACCTCCTAGATCCCGGGGTGAGCGCCCTCGTCGATCTGCGCAGCGTGCCGCCGGGCGCCGCCGCGACGATCGACGGCTCCGCGCTCGGCCGCACGCCGTTGGTCGCAGCCGTGCGCCCCGGGCACCGACGGCTCGAGATCTCGCTCGGCGGAAGGTTGCCGGTCCACGAGCTCGTCGACGTGTCGCCGGGCGGCGCCTTGGCGCGCGTCTTCGAGCTGCAGCCGGCGTCGGCGGCTCTCGCGAGCGCGGCGGCTCTGGGCGGCGCCGAGCAGGACGCCTCCCAAAAGGCGACCCGCCCGTCCGCGAGGCCCGCGTCCGCGGCGGATCTGCTGCACAGGGCCCAGGAGCGGAGGGCCGAGCGCGACTACCGCGGCGCGGCGTCGGCCTACAAGGAGCTGCTGTCGATGTACCCGGCGTCGGACGAGGCGCGATCGGCCCTCGTCTCGCTCGGCCAGCTGGAGCTCGACCGCCTGGGAGAGCCGGCCGCGGCGCTGCGCCATTTCGACGTGTACCTCGACACCAAGGGCGCGGGGCCGCTCGGGATGGAGGCGCTGTACGGCAAGGCCAGGGCGCTCAGGGCGCTGGACCGCGCGGCGGAAGAGCGCGCCGCGCTGGAGCGGTTCCTCGGGCGGTACCCCGGCGCGATCCAGGCGGCGGACGTGCGGCGGCGGCTCGATCAGATCGCCGCGAGCCAGAAAGCGGACGCGGAGAAAAAAAAATAGGCACGTCCCGGTCGCGGGCCTCCGGACACATTGCACGAACGAACCGGGACGCCGCAGGGGGTGGCGCCGGGCACCATCAGGAGGCCGACTCATGAGATCGTCGATTCGTCTCGTTATCATTGCCGCCATGTTCGCAGCCCTGTCGTCGGCGTCGTGTTCCGACGACAAGTCCGTGGCCGACCTGGATGGCGGAACGGACACGGACACCGACATCGATACCGACACGGACATCGATACGGATACCGACACCGACACCGACACCGATACGGACACCGACACCGATACCGATACCGACACGGACATCGATACGGACACCGACACCGATACCGATACCGACACGGACACGGATGCCGATCTCACCCTCATCGAGATGCTCCCGGCCGCCGCCTGGCGCGAGCAGGACACGCAGCTCAACCTCGTCGGGACCGGCTTCGACACCGGGATGACGGTCGTGCTGTACGAGGACGTGACGGCCACGACCAAGAACCTCGGCGCCGCCGAGGTCGACGTCTCGGGGAGCTCGGCCACGGTCTGGCTGTACGCGGATCCGACGCTGCCCCAGGGCCGCTACGACGTGACCGTCACCAACCCGGACACCGAGACCGCGACGATCGCGGACGCCCTGTACATCTCGGCGCAGGCGCCGCCCACGGTGACGCTCGTCGAGCCGCCGCTCGCGTGGACCGGCTCCGCGTTCGACTCCGTGCTCTCCGATCGACTCATCCAGATCGAGGGCGAAGGCTTCGTCAACACGCCCTGGGTGCGGTGGGTGAGCGTCGAAAATCCCGAGCTCATCTACGACGCGGTCGAGGTCCACTTCATCGACTCGACGACCATCGAGGCGATCGTCCCGTCCGAGTCGAAGTCGATGCCCGCCGGCGACTACCACGTGTGGGCCGTGAACCCGGACAGCCTCGCGGGCCAGTGGCTGGTGGAGGACGTCGAGGCGGCCGACGGCGGCATCGGGACGGCGCCCGGCATCTTCGTCGTCACCGAGATCCCGCCGCCGGTCATTACGGCGATCGATCCGGTGCAGGCGCCCTTCATGGACGAGGTCGACCCGTTGACCATCACCGGCGAGTACTTCCAGGAGGACGCGGGGGTCGCGTTCGTCGGCCCGGCCGGCGACATCCCGCTCGACGAAGCGACGACCACGACCGTGGACCCGACGGAGATCACCGCCGTGGTGCCCGCGGACACGCTCGACATCGGGCTGTACCCGGTGCGCGTCACCAACCCGGACGGCCAGTGGGACATCTTCTACGCCTTCGAGGCGAAGAACGGCACGGACGGCCACTTCGACGAGCAGGACTTCGAGCTCCTCGCCGACACCCCGATGAACACGGGGCGCGAGCGGCTCGCGGCGGAGTTCGGGTTCGACGACTTCGGCGGCACGCACGTCTACGCCTCGGGCGGCATCGAGGCCGACGGCGGCGTCCTCGACGACGTGGAGAGCGCGTCCGTGAACATCTACGGCGACATGGGAAGCTGGCGCGTTCAGACCCAGTGGATCTCCCCCGACGAGCCGCGCGCGGTCAACGCGTTCGGCACGCCGCGCCAGTCGCACAACCTGGTCCGCGTCGACCACTGGCTGTACGCGATCGCCGGCTCGGCGAGCAACACGACCGACGCGCTCGACCCGGCGCTCGTCTCGCTCGACACCGTGGAGCGGGCCGAGATCCTGGGCTTCGACACGCGGCCCGAGGCGGTGCCGCCGGTCCCGACCACGGGCGGCGATCTGCCGCTGGGAACTTGGTACTATCAGGTCTCAGCGCTCGGCGATTGGGGCGAGGGGCTCGCGTCCCCGCAGGTGCAGATCCTGAACTCGGGCGGCGCGTTCGAGGTGTGCTGGGACGCGATCGGCGGCGCGTCGGCGTACAACGTCTACCGCTCGCCCGCGGCCGACGGCCGCCCCGGCACGGCGCGGCTGCTCGCGACGGAGGTCACGGGGAGCTGCTTCACGGACGACGGCACGTACTTCCCGGCGCCCGGGTTCGTCTCCGCGACGCCGATCGCGGGGGGGGCG
>JALNZK010000094.1 GCA_023229365.1 Pseudomonadota bacterium
GTAGATGGTGCACGACCGCTTGATCGCGAGCGCCTCCATCCCCTTGAGGCCGCCCTGCTCCTTCACCCAGTCGAGCGTCAGCTTCATCATGTAGATCGCGAACACCGGCGGCGTGTTGTACATCGACTTGTCCGGCACGTGCGTCTTGTAGGCGAGGTACGCGGGCAGGCCCTCCTTGCCGTGCTCGATGAGATCCTTGCGCATGACGATGACCGCGAGCCCCGCGGGCCCGAGGTTCTTCTGCGCGCCGGCGTACATCATCGCCACGCGGTTCCAGTCGATCGGCCGCGACATGACGTGCGAGGACGCGTCGACGACGAGCGGCACCTTGCCCGTGTCCGGGATCTCCTGCCACTCGATCCCGCCGATCGTCTCGTTGCCGCAGACGTGGGCGTACGACGCCTCCTGGTTGAACACGAGCTCGTCCTTGCGCGGGATGCGCATGAAGCTCTCGCCCTCGCCCGTCCAGATCACCTTCACCGAGCCGCACTTCTTCGCGTCGGAGATCGCCTTCTTGGCCCACGCGCCGGTGTTGACGAACTCGGCGGTCTTGCCCTCGACCATCAGGTTCAAGGGCACCATGGCGAACTGGAGCGTGGCGCCGCCGCCGAGGAACAGGATCTCGTGCGTGTCCGGGACCGCGAGCAGCTCCTTGAAGACGTCGATCGCCTGGTTGTGCACCGCGTCGTAGATCTTGCCGCGGTGGCTCATCTCGATGAGCGACATGCCCGAGTTGCCGTAGTCCACGAACTCGGACTGCGCCTTCTCGAGCGCGGAAAGGGGCAGTGTGCAGGGGCCGGCGGAAAAATTGAAAATCCTCTTTGCCATGATCGTCACCTCACTTCTTGGAGGGCGCACACGTAGGTGCATCCCAAGGGCGCACACGCAGGTGCGCCCCTACTTTTTCGTGAACTCCTCGAAGATCGCCACGCAGCAATCGCCGATGCGCAGAAGGTTTTCCTTGCTCGACGCGCCGATGTGCGGGGTCATCACGGTGTTCGGCGCCTTCACGATCGGGGTGCTCTCCGGCGGGTCCGAGTACCAGACGTCGGTGCCGTAGCCGGCGAGCTGCCCGGACTCGAGCGCGGCGACGAGGTCGGCCTCGATGATGCACTTGCCGCGGCCCGTGTTGACCATGTACGCGCCCTTCTTCATCTTCGCGAACGCGTCCTTGTTGAACATCCCGCGCGTCTCGTCGGTGAGCGGCGTGTGGAGCGACACGTAGTCGGCGTTCTTGAGCACGTCGTGGCAGCTCATCCTCTCCGCGTTCGGCGACTTCTCGACGTACTTGTCATACGCGATCACCTTCATCCCGAACGCCTTGCAGCGGATCGCCACCTCGGACGCGATGCGGCCGATGCCGATGAGGCCGAGCGTCTTGCCCATGAGCTCGGTGCGCTTGATGTCGTTCTTGCGCCACTCGCCCTTGACCATCCCCTCGTGCCCGTAGACGACCCGGTTCGGGAGCGCGAGCATGAGCGCCATCGCGAGCTCGGCGACCGCGACGGAGGACGCCTCCGGCGTGTTGCGCACCTCGATCCCCTTGCTCTTCGCGTACGGCACGTCGATGGTGTCGACGCCGACGCCGCCGCGGATGATGAGCTTGAGGTTCGGCGCGCTGTCGATGAGCGCTTTGTCCCCCTTGGTCTTCGACCGCATGAGGACGGCGTCGGCCTCGCCGATGCGGGCCTTGTCCTCGAAGACCTCGCCGAACTTGGCGAGCCTTCCGGGCAGCGACTTGTCGAACGCGTCCGCGATCAAGATCTTCATCTCTGTTTTCCCTCCTGCGAGCGCCGCCGCAAGGCGCGGCGAGTTGCCGTGTGAGGCCAACTTATTGTCTTTTCCCGGGAAATACAACCTCGCTCGGCCCCGGCCTCGGCGGCGCGGTTTGGGCTTGCGGGCGGCCCCCCTCCCGCGTATTCCGTGCGCGATGATCACCGCAATCGTCATCGTGTTCGCCGCGACGTACGTCGGCATCGCGTCGAGGCGGCTGAAGCTCCTGCCGGTCGGCCGGCCGGCGATCGCGATGCTCGGCGCGCTCGGGATGGTGATCATCGGCGCCCTGACCCCCGAGGAGAGCTACGCCGCCGTCGACGGCGACACGATCCTCCTCCTGTTCGGCATGATGCTGCTCGCCGCGTACCTCAAGGACGTGGGGCTCGTCGACTGGCTCGGGGATCTCGTCGCGCGAAGGTGCCGCACGGCGCTCTCGCTCCTCGCCGCGATCTCCCTCCTCTCGGGCGTCCTCTCGGCGATCCTCCTCAACGACTCGGTCTGCCTCTTCCTCACGCCTGTCGTGCTCGCCTTCTGCGCGCGCTTCGGCCTCCCCATCGGCCCGTTCCTGATCGCGGTCGCGACATCCGCGAACATCGGGAGCGCCGCGACGATCGTCGGGAACCCGCAGAACATGTTGATAGGAAGCGTGAGCGGGATCCCGTTCCTCGACTTCGCGGCCGCCGCCGGACCCATCGCGGCGGTCGGGCTCGGGCTGAACACGGCGCTCCTCGTGCTCTACTACCGCAAGCAGCTCGCGGGCCGCGTCCTCGACCTGGAAAGGCCGCCTTCGCCGGCCCCGGGGAGCTCGAAGGGCTCGATGCGGTGGGTGGCGCTCGCCGTGCTCGCGGCGGTCATCGCGGCGTTCCTCGCGGGCTTCCACCTCGGCTACACGACGCTCGCGGGCGCGTCGGTGCTCATGATCGCCGCCCGGGAGGACCCGAGGAAGGTGTTCGCGCGGGTCGACTGGACCCTGCTCGTTTTCTTCTGCGGCCTCTTCATCGTGGTCGCGGGGCTCGGGAAGACGGGCCTCGTGGAGCGCGCGTGGGCCGCGAGCGCGCAGTACCTCGTACCGGACGGCGCCCTCGGCTACGGGGCGATAACGGCCTTCCTCGTGGGCGGCTCGAACCTCGTGTCCAACGTGCCGATGACGCTGATCGCGGCGCCGTTCGTGCCGGCGCTCGGCCTCGGCGACTCGGGCTACGTGCTGCTCGCCTTCGTCACGACGGTCGCCGGGAACCTCACCCTGCTCGGCTCGGTCGCGAACATCATCGTCGCGGAGATGGCCCGAAAGGAGTACGACCTAGGCTACGTGGAGTACCTGAAGTTCGGCGCGGTCTCGACCGTGCTCGTGCTGGCGGCGGGCGTCGCGGTGCTCGCCCTCATGGCGTGAAGCGATGAACGACCCCAAGAAGCCGCCGCGCCTCGACGCCGTCGTCCGCGAGCGGTTCTCGCTCTCCTGGGGCCGCGCCCGCGACCGGATCCGCGCGGGCAAGATCTCGGTCGACGGACGGGTCACCCTGGACATCGGGACCGAGATCCCCGAAGGCGCGGCGATCGACTTCACCCCCGACGCGCGGCGCCCGCGGCCCGAGGACGCGCTCCTGCCGACGTCGGCGATCGTCCACCTCGACAACGACATCGTCGTCGTCGACAAGCCGTCCGGGCTGCTGACCGTGCCGTACGAGCCGGGCGATCGCCCCACGCTCGACGTCCTCCTGCGGGCCGTCCTGTTCAAGCGGAGCAAGCGGGAGAGCGCGTCGGCCGGCCGGAGGAGCGCCTTTGTGCACGTCGTCCATAGGCTCGATCGCAACACCTCCGGGCTGCTCGTGTTCGCGAGGAACGGCGCGGCGCTGGCCCGGCTGAAGGAGCAGTTCAAGCTCCACTCGGCCGAGCGGCGGTACCTCGCGCTCGTGCACGGGGAGCTCTCGCCGCGCACGTTCGTGAGCCACCTCGTCCAGGACCGCGGCGACGGGCTGCGGGGATCGGTGGAGCGCACGCCGCGATGGATCAAGCCGCGGACGAAGACCGGCAAGACGGCGGTGACGCACGTCGAGGTGCTCGAGCGGCTCGGCGCGGCGACCCTCATCTCGTGCCGCCTCGAGACCGGGCGCACGAACCAGATCCGCATCCACCTGAGCGAGGCCGGCCACCCGATCGTGGGCGAGACGATGTACCTCCGCGACTACGCGGGCCCGGTGCTCGCCGCGCCGCGGCTCATGCTGCACGCGGCGGAGCTCGGCTTCGTCCACCCGGGAAGCGGCGCGCTCGTCCGCTTCTCCTCACCCGTGCCGGGCGAGATGGCGGCGTTCCTCGATGTCCTGAGATCGGGGAACTGTCGCATGGGCGACCGGCCGGTCGCCCCTACTGCACCTTGACCTTGATCTCGACGCTCTTGTCGCCGGCGGTCACGCCGATCTTCGTCTCGCCCATGCCGACGGCCGTGACGAGGCCCTTCTCGTCGACGGTCGCGACCGAGGTGTCGTAACACTCGTACGAGACGGGGAACCCCGCGGCCGGCTGCGCGTTCTCGTCGAGCGGCTTGCCCTCCACCTTCGCGGTCTTGCCGACCTTCAGCTTGAGGAGCGCCGTCGAGACGCCGAGCTCGAACGGGCCGGGGGTGAGCACCTCGACCTCCACCTCGGCCCTGAGATCCTTCGCGGTCGCGACGACCGTCGTCTTGCCCGGGGCGACGCCGCGGATCTCGCCGCGGGAGCCGACCACCGAGGCGATCTTGGGATCCGAGGACTCCCAGACGACCTCGCCCGCGATCGGCGCGCCGGTCTCGTCCGCGATGGTCGCGTCGACCTTCTGCACCTGGCCCATCCAGAGCTCGAGGCTCTTCGTGTCGGTGTTGAGCGCCTTGTAGAGCGCGACGGTGACCATGGCGAGGCCGGTCGCCGCGCCGGCGGTCCCGTTGATCTCGACCCGGCCGCTGCCCACCACCTTCATCTTGCCGGTCACGGGATCGATCGTGCACACGGTCTCGTCGAGCGAGCTCCAGGTGACCGTCACGTCCGGGATCGGCTTGTCCTCCCGGTCGAGGACCTTCGCGGTGAACGTCGGCGACACGTCCGCGCTGTTGATCGTCAGGTCCGGCGGAGAGACCTCGACGGTCACCGGCGTGGGCGTGCAGCCGAAGCCGAGAGCCGCCGACAGGACCACGACCACCGCGAGCGCCTTCATCGTGCTTTTCATCTTCCCCACCTCGTTGGTTGGAACGGCCGCGAAGGCCGCGTATGGCCGCTGTAACGCGCGCCGCGCTCCACTGTCAATGGAGTCGATTTTCCGCAACCTCCCGCTTCGTGGCCCCTGCGCCGACCATCCCATGACTCTCATGATTCCCATTCTTTCCCATCTTCTCTTCGGCCAGAGGCTCCGCTTTGCTTCTGTGAGGCTGCGCGCCGCTGTCGAGCCACAAAACTTTGCTGTCGAGACAGAGAAGTTTGCTGTCGAGCAACGACGCGCGGTGACCGCGAAGCAGAATTTTGTGGCCGCGACACAGAACTCTGCTGTCGAGCCACAAGAGTTTGCCGTCGAACAGCGAGACTTTGCCGTCGAGCAGCGACGCGCGGTGACCGCGAAGCAGAACTTTGTGGCCGCGAAGCAACACGTCGCGGCCGCGAAGCGGGATCCTGTTGCACCGAAGCAACACCTCGTGGCCGCGAAGCGGGAACCTGTTGCCGAAAAGCAACACCTCGTGGACGCGAAGCGGGAACCT
Source organism: Pseudomonadota bacterium (assembly GCA_023229365.1). NCBI lineage: Bacteria > Pseudomonadati > Pseudomonadota > Pseudomonadota bacterium. The sequence continues at coordinate 5,495 of JALNZK010000094.1, forward strand.
GTTGCGGCGGTACACCTCGTGTCCGCGAAGCCCTCACCCCCTGTGATACCGGGGCGTTCTTTGCTCCCTCTCCCGGCGGGAGAGGGCAGGGTGAGGGCTCTTGGCATCGCCCTTGCAAAAGGCCTGATCAGCAACACCCCGCCCGAGTGAAACGCGAGGGCGGGCAACGAAAGGACGCCGCGATGAAGATGAAGCGCACTTTGCACCCGCAGAAGACGTTCGACGACGATTTCGACGCGTTCGCCCGGCTGTGCCAGGTCAACGGCTGGGAGGTGCTGGGCATCGGCGGCGGCGAGCTGCTCGCCGAGGTCGAGGCGCAACGCTCCGAGCGCTCCGAGCTCGAGGCGCTCCACGCCCAGTACGTGGAGCGGCGCGAGCGGTTCGCCGAGGCGCAGGAGGCGAGGTACCTGAAGTTCCTCGCCATGCTGAACGCCGTCCGCGGCCGGTTCCGCGACGACAAGGTGGTGCTCGCCAGTCTCGCGCGGTTCAAGCGCTCGGCCGGAAGAACGCGAAAGGCGAGCGAGGAGGCCGCTTAGATGCCCGCCGTTCTTGGTCCCGACCCCGACAGGGGCGGCTTCCGAGCCGCCCCTATTTTTTTATCTGTCGCCGAGGATCTCGCGGATCGTGGGGTAGTGGCCGTCGTTGATGGCGCCGGTGCGCACGCACCGCACCGCGCCGCCCGGGCCGGCGAGGACGTTCACCGGGATCGCCGTGTCGGGCGGGAGGCCGAGCGATCCGAGCCACGGGCGCAGCGTCTCCTGGCGCGAGAGCCGCAGCGAGTTGTACGGCGTGATCGTCGGCCGCTCGGCGAGGAAGGATCGGAGGACGGCGGGCTCCTCGTCGATCGACAAGAACCAGAGATCCACCGCCACCCCGTCGCGCTTCAGCGCCTCCATCCAGCGCGTGATGAGCGGCATCTCGCGCAGGCACGGCCCACACCAAGTCGCCCAGAGGTTCACCCAGATCCAGCCGCCGCCGGACGGCCCGCCCGCGGTCCCGCCGCTCCGCGCGTCCTCGACCTGCGGCACGGCGAGCCGCGGCCCCCTCCCCGGCTCGTAGTGCACGTCGCACCACTCGCTCGCCGAGGCGGTCGGCTTGGTCGCCTTCACGGCGTTCACGCGCGCCGGGAGCTCGACCGGGCCGGCCGGCTCCTCGGTGCCGCACGCGGCGGCGAGCGACGCGGCGGCGAACAGGAGCGCCACGGCGACCGGGCGCCGCGCTACAGCCGACAGTCGATCCATGCGATGAACGCCGACCGGTTCAGCTCGTTGCCCGAGCACGGTCCCTCGGGTTTGGAACGCGTCCATTGGCAGTACTCCTCTTCGAGCTGCGCGAACTCCTCGCCGAGCCACAGGAGGCCGACCTCCTGCTCGAGGTCGGGATCGTTGAAGCGGGTCTTCAGGTAGCCCAGCACCGCGCCCGCCCTGGCCTGGGACAGCGCGCGGTTCTTCTCGACCGCGCCCTCGGGCGAGGAGCGCGACACGACGAAGAAGTAGGACGCGCCGCGCTGGTCCGCGAACTTCTGCTCGAGGAGCGCGATCGCGTTGGGGTCGAGATCGGCCTTGCCCTGCTCGAACTGGATGATCGCCGCGCGGCTCGCGAGCGGCTTGAACAAGGCGTTGAAGTCCGGGCCGGACATGGACGCGACGCTCTTCGCCTCCATCGGCTGGCAGCCGCGCCCGGCCTGGCCGTCCTTGACGAGGCCGCACGACGTGAGCACGCGCCGCAGGATCTGCTTGAGCTCGGGCGTGCAGTACGTCTCGTCGGTGGCGGCCGCGATGGCGACGCCGCTGTCGCTCTTGCCGACGGCCATCTCCTGCGCGAGCCTGTCCCCTGCCGCGCCGACCCACGAGCCGACCGTCGCCGAGAGCGCGATGAGGATCGCCAGCGCCGCGATGATCTGGAAGTGTATCGTCTTCATGAAGGCACCCCTACCGCCCCGCCGCCGGCGCGTTCGCTGGCGCGGTGCGGCCGGTCCCGCCGGTCGCGAGCAGCCGGTTCAACGCGAACTCCAGGCCGAGATCCGAGTCCTCGTCGCAGAGCTTGACGCCGTTCACGAACAGCTGCGGCGTCATGACCCGCGACGAGTTGGAGATGATCCACCGCAGCGACCGGTTCACCTTGGTCTTGACCGCGGGCTTGCCGACGCACTCCGCAACGAACGGGAACTGCATCTTGATCTTGGCGGTCAGCGCCTTCGGATCGTTCGTCGCAATGGCGCGCAGCTCCTCCTGGTTCTCGAGCGACCAGTCCAGGACCTCCTCGGCGCGATCCCCGGCGCAGAGCACCGCCTCGCTGACCGTGCACGCCCCGGGGTGCATCGACTCGGAGACCATCCAGTTGCACGTCTTGTCGAGCGGGAACATCACGGCCTCGAGCTCGAGCCGGTCGATGAGGCCGCTCGCGTCGAGCCGGTCGTGGAACGCCTTGCACGCGGGGCACAGCGGGTCGACGAGCTCGATCGCCTGCGCCCCGCCCGGGCTCCTGTGGAGCGCGACGCGGACGTCGTACTTGTCCTCGGGGTGCATGAGCTCGCCGCAGCGCGCCATCTCGTCCGTGTAGGCGGGCTTCATGGCGAAGAAGACCGCGAGCGGCACCGCGACGAACAGCACCCCCTCCGCGAAGGAGAGGCCGTAGAAGCCCCACGGCGCGCCCTCCGGCGCCTCCGGCTTCGGCAGCTTGCGCGAGGCGACGAACGCCGCGACGGCCGCGATCAGCGCGCCGAACGACGCGACGTAGACGCCGACGCAGTTCTTGCACACCACGCCGATGACGTTGACGGAGATGACCCAGTAGACGATGGAGACGACGGACGGCAGCGCGGCCGCCGCGACGGCGAACGCCACGTGCGCGGGCCGGAGCTGGGCGGTCTTCTTCACGACGAGCGCGATCGCGAAGAGGAAGAGGAACGCGAACACGCTCAGGCTCGGGAGCGCGATCGGGACGCCGCCCCAGGTGGAGTCGCGCAGCACCGAGGAGTACGGGCTCATCATCACGGCGAAGCAGCCGCTCGTGGTGCCGGTGCCGCCGTCCCCCACCCCCGGGATGAAGGAGCACGTGATCGAGTGGACCTGCCTGTCGAGGTGCGCGACGAAGTCGTAGGTCGAGACCGCCGAGAACGCCACCCCCAACGCCGCGAAGAGGGCGACGGCGAGGAGCAGCAGCTTCACGATCTTGCTCATTTACACATGACCTCCGGTCGGTGGAAACGGCGGCGAGACGTTGCCCGGCCGCCGCCGAAACGCGTATATCCTAATCACCATTCCCGCAAAAGGCCAATTGGCGGCGGGGCTCAGCGGCAGGCGACGGCGCCCTCGTCGCCCACCGCGAACAGCTCGCCGGTCGGCGCGGCCCAGACGTCCGAGAGCGGGAAGTCGAACGGCCCGTCGAGCAGCTCGAAGCCGGCGCCGTCGTAGAGGACGATCGCGCCGCCGGAGGTGTCGTAATCCACGCCGACGGCGTAGACCTCGTCCGCGCTCCGGCCGTGCACGGCGCGCAGGCCGACGCTCAAGGCGAGCCCGCCGAGATCCCGCGGGGACCACGAGGAGCCGTCGAACACGTAGAACACCGACTCGGCCAGGAGCGAGTCCTCGCCGACCGCGAACACGTCGTCCGCGCCGGCGCCCCACACCGACGCCACGTCGACGAACGTCACGTCCACGCCGGCCGAGGCGGACGCCCACGCGCCGCCGCTCGAGTGCACGATCGACGCCGTCCCCACGGCCCAGACGTCGGTCGCCGAGCTGCCCCAGACGTCGGAGAGCGGGCCGCCGGGGACGCCCGCTACCGTCTCCCACGCGGCGCCGTCGAAGTGGGCCACCGCCGGACCCATCAGCCCGCCGACCGCGTACACGTCGCCGGCGGACGATCCCCAGACGCCGTGCAGGGGATCCATGAACTCGAGCGTGAAGACGTCCCACGTCGAACCGTTGTAGCGCACGACGACCAGCGTCTCGGCGACGGCGAAGACGTCCTCGGCTGCTGCGCCCCACACGCCGCTGAGCCCCACCAGGCCGAGCCCGGGGTCGAGCGCGTTCCAATCCGTGCCGTCGAATCGGTACACCAGGGTCTCGGACAGCGTGACGCCGCCGACGACGTAGACATCCGTCGCGGACGCGCCCCACACGCCCGCGAGCCTGCCGAGCGCGACGACCTCCCACGTGCACTCGTCGGTGTCGGTGTCCGTGTCCGTATCGGTGCCGGTGTCGGTGTCCGAGTCCGTATCCGTGTCCGTGTCCGTGTCGACATCCGTATCCGTGTCGACGTCCGTGTCCGCGTCGGACGCGTCGGCCTCGATATCGCCGAGCGCGACATCCGTCCCGCATCCGGCGATCGACAACGCGAGAACGAGCGGCGACACCATCACGGCGGAGGATCTCCACGTCGGGAGCATTGTGCCGCCCTCCCTCACTCGATGATGGGATTCGGGTTGATGACGCGGACGCCCACCCCGCCCAGGTAGCCGTACGAGTTCGCCGGCGAGACGCCAACCACGGAGAGCCCGAACGGCTCGTCCGAGGCGATCGAGTGCGTGCCGTCCAAGCAACCCGTCGAATTCTCGGGGTTGTCGATGAGGAACCGGCCCACCTCCCACTCGCTCGCCGACCCAACGGCTTCGAACGCGCCGTCCGGCAGCGGCCCGAGGCAGTCGAGCGTGATCTCGACGCCGGCCTCGCGCACGACGATGATGTGGTCGTATCTGAAATCGAAAACGTTGTCTGTATTGAATGTGTAGCGATTGAGGAACTGCCCGGCGGGCGGAGACTGCAGCATCATGGGATCACCGTCGCCGCCGTTGCAGCCGCCGGCGTAGTCCACGCCCATCATCAGCTGATAGGCGAAGAACGGCGCCTCCGGGTGCGCGGGATCCTCGGGGGTGTCGAAGGTGCCCCACGCCAGGTAGTCCCCCGGCGCGTCGAACTCGAGGAGCTCGCCCTGCTGCGCGAAGGTGTGGCTCCCCCCGACGGGCGCCGGCACCGGGGGATCGAAGAACACGGTCATTCCGTCCGCGCCGGCGATCACGCGCCACCGCACCGGATCCTGGTCCCCGGTGCAGGTCCCGCGCGCCATGTGCCTCGCGAGCACGGTGCTCGTTCCCCACGCCGCGAGCGGCAGGATCTGCTCCTCCACGTGGTCGCACGCCGCGTACGCCCCGCTCGGCACGTTGGCGCAGGAGTGCCCACCGAACACGACCACGGGCTTGTCGGCCAGCACCGCGGTCCCGGTGAGATCCGCGTCGAGGGTCGTCGGGCTCAGGGAGATGACGTCGAACGCGTCGAGGGAATACGCCACGGTCTCCACTCCGGCAACGAACGGCCCTACGCCATTGAGGCTCGGGACGTCGGTGGCCGGGATGAACGAGATCTGCGTGTCGTCCTCGGTGGCCACGACCGTCACCTGCGACGTGAGCTGCGGCCACGTTGCACCCGGCCCGTGGCCCCACGCGGCGACGATGTACGTCCCGTCCAGGCTCGTCCGCGGGATGAGCAGCGACGCGTCCGTTGAGTACAGCTCGATGCCGTACGGATTCCACTGGTAGGCGAGCACGGGCACGTCGGAGGTCAGCCGGAATCCGGCGGCCAGGCCGATGCCCTGGATCTCGAGCTGGTGGGGCGAGACGAGACAGGCGGACGAGCACGCCACCTCGATGATGTCGAGCTGCCCGGGGACGAGGGTCACCGTGTAGATCACCCCGTCGACGCCGTCCTCGAGGGTCACCACGGCGTCCTGATCCTCCTGTGGATTCGACACGACGACCGCGTAGGTCTCGGGATCGCAGGCGTCCCAGTTGTCCACGTCGGCCACGAAGAAGTCGCAGCCGACCGAGGTCATCGCCGCGGCCGCCTCCTCGCACGTCGTGGGGATGACCGGGCCGTCGTACCCCGTGTCGGTGTCGGTGCCGGCGTCCGGATCCGTTTCCGTTTCCGTATCCGCGTCCGTATCCGTGTCCGTGTCCGCGTCCGTGTCCGCGTCCGTGTCCGCGTCCGCGTCGCCGCCGCCGACGTTGCCGGCGCCCTCGCACCCCGCCGCGAGCGAGGCGATGACGAACGAACCGGCCAGCGTCATCCAGATCTTCATTTCGCCCCCTCAGCGCCTCGCGCTAGCGCTTCTGATACGTCCCGACGAGCGCCGCCTCGGCGATGATGTGGCCTTCCATGGCGCGCAGGAGCTCCGCCTTCGTGGCCGCGCCGAGATCCGGCAGGACGACGTCCAACGCATACAGCTTGTGGAAGTAGCGGTGGCGCCCGATGGGCGGGCACGGGCCGCCGTAGCCCGTCCGCTTCCAGTCGTTCGAGCCGCTCCTCGCGCCGGCCGGGAGCTCCTTCGCCCCCTCCGGGAGGCCCGACGCTGCCGTCGGGAGGTTGTACAGCACCCAGTGCACCCAGGTCATCTTGGGCGCCTTGGGATCGGGCGCGTCCGGATCGTCCACGATGAGCGCGAGGCTCTTGGCGCCCGCCGGCACGGCGCTCCACGCGAGCGGCGGCGAGCTGTCCTCGCCCTGGCAGGTGTGCTTCGCGGGGATCTCCTTCCCCTCGGCGAACGCGGTCGATGTGATCGTCATCTTGGACATGCTCGCTCCTCCCGGCTCGGCGGCCGCGGCGTGACCTGTCGTCTGGCACGCGGGCAGCGCGGCCAGCGCCATCACGACCGCGGCGCGGCAAACGGCGTTCGCTCTCATCGAACCCTCCGGCTTAGGCGGCCTCTTCCGCTCCGGGGCCGATCGTAGTGCCAGCGGTCCCCCGTGACAAGGTCCCCCGTGACAAGGTTGACAGCCGCGGCGCGCGCCGCGACAATCCCGCCGGTTCCGATGCGGAGGTGCGCCGTGCCTATCTACGAGTTCAAGTGCAAGAGATGCGGCTCCGACTTCGAGGAGCTCGTCTTCGGCTCCGCGGAGGGCGTCGCGTGCCCGAGGTGCGAGTCGATCGACGTCGACCGCCTGATGTCCGCGTTCGCCTTCAAGAGCGGGGAGAAGTTCACGCCCTCGTCCGGCTCGTCCGGCTGCTCCTCCTGTCATTCGTCGAGCTGTTCGAGCTGCAAGCACTGAGCCGGGGCGCGGTGAACGACGGAGCTCAATCGAACGCGTAGGCGTGGATCTCGTAGCCCATCGAGTCGCCGAGGTGGTCCGTGGGGTTCGCCGGGCGTATGTGGAAGAACATCATCTGGTCGTCACCCGGGTACCCACCCTCGGGCTGGGAGTCGAACACGACCGGCGACCCGTCCAGGATCTGCACCATCGAGTCCAGCAACTCCCCGCTGTCCGGGCAGTAGCCCGTGCCGATGTCGAGCCCGGCGCCCCACTCCGCCTGCCCGTCCCCGATCGTGAACAGCACGATCCCGAGGATGCGGGAGGCGGCCGACGGAGCGTTCCAGTGGTGCTTCACGTCGACCTCCTGCGTGCCGTCATAGTCCGCGGGGATGGATATCGTCCCGCCGAACTCGTCGGTGAACTCGACGACGTAACCGTTGTTGACGACGACCACGGTGACAGGCTCGGTCTCGGCGATCTTGTCCGCGGTGTCCACGGCGCGCACGGAGATCGGCAGGATGGAGCCGTCCGCGAGCGCGGTCGTGTCCCAGGAGACGGTGAACGGATCCGCGGTCGACGACGCGGCGACCTCGCCGTCCACGAGGAGCTCCACGGTCGCGATCCCGACGTCGTCCGTCGCCGTCACCTCGACGCCGAAGGTGCCGGACACGCCCTGGTACGACAAGACGTTGTCCATCGTGACGGCCGGGTTCTCGAGGTCCTCCTGCTCCGTGTCGCTCGGCCCAGACGACCCGTCCTCGTCGCAACCGATCGCCGCAGCGGCGGCGATCGCGAAAACCACGCCCAGCATCCACTTCGTCCTCATGTTCCTCTCCTTCCCTCGGCCCGCGACTTGGGTTGTAGGCTCAGGCGAGCTCAGTCGGCGACGCACCGCAGGAACAGCTCGTCGTTGGCGGGCCGCGCGATCTCCGGTTCGACGACGACGGTCCATCCGCGACCGCAGCCGGCGCGGCGGTCGGTGTCGGTCCCGATCTTCCACTCGGAGGTCTCCAGCTCTTCGATCCGCTCGTACCTCTCGTCGATCCTGTCGGGGACGACCCGGAAGACGCGGCAGCTGCTCCGCACATCCTCGCGAACAGCGGCCGCCGCGTCGGCCGCCCAGGGGGAGTCGTCGAGCGGCACGAAGAGCCCGTCCCCACCTACGCCCGCGGCGAACGGGGCTTCGCTCGCCCCGATGAGGCTCTCCGGAACGCAGGCCTGGTTGGCATTGCGCCGCGCGATGCTGTCCGAGAGAACCTCGATCTGCGCGGTGAAGGCCGGATCGTCCGCGTCCTCGACGAACACCGGCACGACCTCGGCGCCCAGCTGCACGAGGTGGTCGACGCTGGCGCGAAGCCGGCGGGGCAGCGCGCTGGTCTTGCCCGCGTCCGGATCCGCCGGCGACACCGTCCGCCGCACGATACCGATGACGAGATCCCTGATGTCCCAAACGAGCCCGTGCGCAACCTCGTTGAAGTCGATGCCCTCCTCGTAGTCGCCAGGCGGCAGGCCGAAGTAGTCGTCCATCTCGACGCTGTCGCAGTACGTCTCGGCGATGAGGTCGTCGGCCGGCAGATCCGAGAGGCTGTTCGAGCTGTTGTTCACGTTCAGGTACACGCCCTCGCTGCAGTCGTCGCCCGACACCGCGAGGATCAGCACGTTGACGCCCGAGTACGTCGCGTCCTTCTCCTCCATCGACGGCCCCTCGTATCCCAGCCCGTCGAAGCCTGCCCGGAGGTACTGCCGCCACTGGCAGCTGCCGGCAGGATCGCCGGGCGCCATGAGCGGCACGGGCCCCTCGCCGCCTCCCGTGAAGGCGTTGAGGGACGTCGTCTTCATTTCGTTCAACCAGTTCGAAATGGCGTCCGACGCCAGATCGACCGGGTTGTCGCCGTCCTGCAACTCGTTGATGATCGACGGGTAGTCGATCCCGGCGATGTCCGCACCGTCGATGCTCCCGTCGATGATGACGGAATCCGCCGTGATCGGCCCCGGAGTGCAGGCGCTCGTGTCCGGGAGACCGGCCATCGCGAGGGCGTTGTCGTCACCGTTGCTGATCCCGCGGTCCGCGCTGCTCAGCATGTAGAGCGTGGCGGCCACGTCCTCTTGGAGCAGCAGCGCCTCGAGGAACTCCGGCTCCTTGATCATCGCGGCCAGCTCGTCCCCCTCCTCCGTCTCGTCGAGGACGGTCATCGCCGTGAGCACCGGCGTCCGCAACGCGAAGTCGCGGCTCTCCGAGCCCAGCGGCACCGCCCCGTCTCCGAGCTCGAAGATCTCGGCACCCTCGCCGCCGGTCGCGCCGCCGAGAACCCACGCGCTCCGGTTCTCGAGAACGGCGATCGCGTGGCCCAGTCGCTCCGCGCGCATCTGCGGCGTGAACCCCGCGTCTTCCGCGTACCACAACGGCCTCTCGTCGGCCGCGTCGGCGATCAAGGCCGAAGTGTCCCTGCTCGTCGTGTCGCCGCCCATGACGAAAACGTCGACGAACGGCGCGCTCTCCTTCGAGGAAAGGTCCATCACCACGGGAGTCTCCGGCACCTCGTCGCGGCCGCCGGCACCCTCGGACACGCTCGTCACCCCGCAGCCGGAGAGCCCCACGAGCGCCCAGTCGCTCCCGGGCGCGCCGCCCACGGGATTCTCGCCGCCTATCATAGCGAACCTGTCGCGCGCGCCGACCGGCGTCAGCGCCCCGCCGACGCGCGGCGCGATCCGGCCGTTCGAGTCGGCGTCCGCCCCGGTGCAGCCGTCCGTGCCGTCGCCGTCCTCGACCGCGCTCGAGACGCTCACGATGCCGTCGCCGTCTACGACAACGATCTGCCCAATCGCGTTCACGGCCGACATCGCGGGCGCCTCCGGCTCGGCGCCGCTCGGGGACGGCCAGATCTCGGCTTCCTGCTCCCCATAAGGATCGACGACGCAGAGCTGGGCGCCGGGCAAGATCACGCGCCCGCTGTGGACGAGCACGTCCCCGTCGCGCGTCAGCGCCGGCACGATTCCGGCCGAGACGGGCGGGGCGCAGGGGACGTCCACGGTGCTGAACGCCCCGGTCTTCGTGTCGAAAACCTCGAGCGCATCGACAGGTCCGTTCCCGCCGTCGGCGATGACCACGAGCGCGTGCCGCCCCGGCGGCTCGACCGAGATCGCGCGGTGGCCGATCCGCTTCTTAGACATCTGCGCGTCGAGCTTGGTGACAGTGAAATCGCCCGGATCGACGACGTATGCCTCGGCGGAAGCCGTTTCACCCGCAGGCCTGCCGCCGGCGATCAGGATTCGCTGCGTCCCGTCGTCGGCGGTGAACGGCGTCGCCGTGTGGCCGCTCAGCTCGGCCAGCTCCCCCTCGAGATCCGAAGGCGAGAGCGCGACCCTGTTGAAGGAGCGCGTGCGCCCCAGGAAAATGAAGACATCCTTCGCCACGGATTTCGCGATCGTGAACGGCTGGCTCGCCCCGGATACGACCTCTTCGCCGGTCGCGTCCAGCCCGCGAACGACGATGACCCAAGGTCCCTCGGAGAGATCGCCGAAGTGCAGCGCCTCATCCTTGCGCAGGCTCTCGAACGTGACGGGGTCGGCGTCTCGCGCGTCGGCGTCATTCAGCTCCACGACGATTTGCTCGACACCGACGTCGGTGAGGAGTTCCGGCTCGTCGGACGGATAGACCGCGACGAGGTTGATCTCGCCCCCGGTGTCGCAACCGACGCAGAGCGCCATGGTTGCCATGACAAAAGAGGACATCGAGCCTATTTTGCGAAACGCGGATCGCATCATGGGCCTTTCTCCGGACAACCTACCCTCAGCGTCAATATAATCCATATCAAACAAATATTCTAAACAGTTTTCAGGTCGCCCCTGACTGGAATCGTGCGCTCCACGGCGATCGCCGCGATGTTGAAATGCGATGCGGAAGGTGGTACCCCTCTTCGGGAGATACGGTTCATCCGTTCAGCGAGAGCGTTTCGGCTCGCGGGAAGCACCATGGCGAACGGGAAGACGACCATCGCGTATGACGAGAGCGCTGTCCAGACCCTCGACGCGCTGCACCACATCCGCCTGCGGACCGGGATGTACATCGGCCGGATCGGCGACGGCGGCAACCCGGTCGACGGCATCTACGTCATGCTCAAGGAGGTCATCGACAACTCCATCGACGAGTTCATCATGGGCAACGGGCGGAAGATCGACATCCGGCGCGAGGGCAACACGGTGTCGGTGCGCGACTTCGGCCGCGGCATCCCGCTCGGCAAGGTCGTCGACTGCGTGAGCGAGATCAACACGGGCGCCAAGTACAACGACGACGTGTTCCAGTTCTCCGTCGGGCTGAACGGCGTGGGCACCAAGGCGGTGAACGCCCTGTCGTCCGAGTTCGAGGTCGTGAGCTTCCGGGAAGGCGCGTTCAAGCGCGCCCTGTTCGCCCGCGGCGAGCTCGTCAAGGAGGGCTCCGGCAAGGCGCCGAGCGAGCGCAACGGCACCTTCATCCGCTTCACGCCGGACCCGGAGATCTTCGAGGACTACGGCTGGCGCGAGGAGTTCATCGAGCACCGGCTGCGCTACTACGCGTACCTCAACACGGGCTTAAGCCTCGTCTACAACGGCCAGGTCTTCCAGAGCAAGGCGGGCCTCGTCGATCTGCTCGGCGAGGAGATCGGCGTCGAGCAGGTCGTGTACAACGGCCCGCACTTCAAGAGCGATCGGCTCGAGTTCACGTTCACGCACACGCACGCCTACGGCGAGAAGCACTTCAGCTTCGTGAACGGCCAGCACACGGGCGACGGCGGCACGCACCAGAGCGCGTTCCGCGAGGGCGTGCTCAAGGGGATCAACGAGTTCGCGAAGAGGAGCTTCGCGGGCGAGGACGTGCGCGAGGGGCTGATCGGGGCCGTCGCCGTGCGCGTGCAGGATCCGGTGTTCGAGAGCCAGACGAAGAACAAGCTCGGCTCCACCGAGGTCCGCGGCTGGATCATGCAGCTCGTCAAGGATCAGGTCGTGCTGTGGCTGCACAAGGAGCCCGACGCGGCCGAGCGGCTGCTCGACAAGATCCGGCAGAACGAGCGGGTGCGCAAGGAGCTCTCGTCGATCAAGAAGGAGGCCAAGGAGCGCGCCAAGAAGGTCGCGATCCGGATCCCCAAGCTGATCGACTGCAAGACGCACTACAACGACGAGGCGCCGAAGCACGCGAAGGATGACCGGCGCGAGGAGACGCTCATCTTCATCACCGAGGGGGACTCGGCCGGCGGCGCCATGGTGTCGTCGCGCGACGTCTACACCCAGGCGATCTTCAGCCTCAAGGGCAAGCCGCTCAACTGCCACGGGCTCGAGCGCGACGCGATCTACAGGAACGAGGAGCTGTACAACATCATGCGCGCCCTCGGCATCGAGGACGACCTCGACGGGCTGCGCTACAACAAGGTGGTCATCGCGACGGACGCGGACGTCGACGGCATGCACATCCGCAACCTGCTGCTCACCTTCTTCCTGCGCTACTTCGAGGGCCTCGTCTCCCAAGGGCACGTCTACATCCTCGAGACGCCGCTCTTCCGCGTGCGCAACAAGAAGGAGACGGTCTACTGCTACAGCGAGGGCGAGCGCGATCGCGCGGCGGAGAAGATCAAGGGCAACGAGATCACGCGGTTCAAGGGGCTCGGCGAGATCGGCCCGGCCGAGTTCGGCAACTTCATAGGACGGAAGATGCGGCTCGTGCAGGTCACGGCGCGCTCCTTGAGCGCGGTGTCCAAGACGCTCGACTTCTTCATGGGAAAGAACACGCCCGAGCGGCGCCAGTTCATCATCGACAACCTGATCGCGGAGATCGTCTAGGACCTCCGCGGCGAACGGGATTTCCGAGATGGCGACACTCGAACCGTTGATGGAGCGGAACTTCCTGGAGTACGCGAGCTACGTCATCGTGGATCGCGCGATCCCGGATCTCCGCGACGGCTGCAAGCCCGTGCAGCGCCGCATCCTGCAGACGCTGTTCGAGATGGACGACGGCAAGTTCCACAAGGTGGCCAACGTCATCGGCGAGACGATGAAGCTCCACCCGCACGGCGACGCCTCGATAGGCGACGCCCTCGTCGTGCTCGCGAACAAGGAGTACTTCATCGAGCGGCAGGGGAACTTCGGCAACATCATCACCGGGCACCCCGCCGCCGCGCCGCGCTACATCGAGTGCCGGCTCACGGAGCTCGCGCGGGAGACGCTCTTCAACAAGGCGCTCACCGAGGTGCACCCGAGCTACGACGGCCGCAAGAACGAGCCGATCTTCCTCCCCGCCAAGCTGCCGGTGCTGCTCATGCTCGGCACCGAGGGGATCGCGGTCGGCATGTCCACGCGCATCCTGCCCCACAACCTGCCCGAGCTCCTCGAGGCGCAGATCAAGATCCTCAAGTACGAGCCCGTCGAGCTGTACCCGGACTTCCCGACCGGTGGCATCGTCGACGTCACCGAGTACGACGAGGGGCGCGGCAAGATCCGCGTCCGGGCGCGCATCGAGGCGGACGGCGACAAGCGCGTGGTGATCCGCGAGATCCCGTACGGCACGACGACCGAGAGCCTCATCGCGTCGATCGAGTCCGCGGCCCAGAAGGGCAAGGTCAAGATCGCGGCGATCAACGACTTCACCACCGATCACGTGGAGATCGAGGTGCAGCTCCCGCGCGGCGTCTACGCGGACGAGGTGATCCCGCAGCTCTACGCGTACACCGAGTGCGAGGTCTCGATCTCCTCGAACATGGTGATCATCAAGGAGCGCCACCCGGTCGAGATGAGCGCGAACGAGGTGCTGCGCTACCTCACGGACCGGCTGCGCGACCAGATCTCCGCCGAGCTCGAGCTCGCCCTCAAGGAGCTGCGGGACGAGGAGCACTGGCTGACGCTCGAGCAGATCTTCATCGAGAAGCGCGTCTACAAGCGGATCGAGGAGGCGCGCACCGAGGAGATGGTGATGCTCGAGGTGCACGAGGGGATGAAGCCCTACCGCAAGGAGCTCAAGCGCGCGCTCACGGACGACGACGTGCGCAGGCTCCTCGACATCCGCATCCGGCGCATCTCGAAGTACGACATCAACAGGAACCGGAAGCAGCTGCGCGACGTGGCGGACTCCATCGAGGAGGTGGGCGCCAAGCTCGGCGCGCTCACCCAGACGACGATCCAGTACATCCAGGGGCTGCTCGCCAAGTACGGATCGACCTACCCGCGCCGCTCGCAGATCGCCAGGTTCGAGGTCGTCGACAGGAAGGCGGTCGCGCAGCAGAACATCAAGGTGGGTTACGATCCGGAGACCGGGTTCTTCGGCAGCGACGTCAAGGGCGTCGACCACCAGCTGACGCTCAGCGAGTACGACCGCGTGCTCGCGATCGCGGACGACGGCTCGTTCCGCGTCGTCGGCCCGGAGGCGAAGATCCTGATCCCCGGCAAGGTGCTGTACCTCGCGCAGCTCGATCCGGAGCGCGGCAAGATGTTCACGATCGTGTACCGGGACGCGGATCGGATCGCGTTCGCGAAGAAGGTGCACATCCACAAGTTCATCCGCGACAAGGAGTACGAGCTCATCAAGGGCAAGGAGGGCAAGATCGACCTCCTCCTGCAGGGGCTCTCCAAGGACACGGTGAAGCTGTCGTTCGTGCCCAAGAAGCGGCAGCGGGTCAGCGAGGCGGAGTTCGATCTCGGCGCGCTCGAGCTCACCGGCGTCACGGCGCGCGGCACGCGGCTCGCGCCCAAGCCGATCGCGCGCGTCAAGCACGTCGCGACAGGGCCGCGCGAGGAGCAGGAGCCGCCGTTGCCGCCTCCGCGCGACAGCTTCCCGCCGCGCAGGTCCGTCCCGCCGCCGCCGCCCCCCCCGGCGTCCAAGGCGTCCGCCCCGCCGAAGAAGAAGAACGGCGACGACGACGGCCCGCAGCGCAAGCTGTTCTAGCCTCACCCCGGGCCCCTCTCCAGCAGGTGGAGAGGGGACCAACCGAATTGTTCTGCATTTCGTTTCTGGTTCTGGTCAGCTGCTCCCCTCTCCGCTTGACGGAGAGGGGGCGGGGGTGAGGTTGGAGAGGGGCCGGGGGTGAGGTCGAGTACGGGCCCGGGGTGAGTTTTTTGTGATATCATCCCAATGTCCGTTTGAACTACACGAACAGGGAGGCTCTCATGAGACTCAGACCGCTCGGTGGAACGACGGCCCTCGCGGCGTGGGTGCTCGCCCTCGCCGTTGCGCTCGCGTGCGAGCCGAGCCCGCCGCGGACCGGCGCGGACGCCGACACCGACACCGATACCGATACCGACACCGATGGCGACACGGATTCGGACACGGACTCCGACTCCGACTCGGACACGGACACCGACGAGCCGGGCTCGGGCTGCCAGGCGCTCGATCTCCTGTTCGTGATCGACGACTCCGGCACCATGGCGGCCGAGCAGGAGATGCTCGTCGCGGCCTTCGGCGACTTCGTCGACGTGCTCGAGGCCTACGAGACCTCCAACGGGAACCAGCTCGAGTACCGGATCGGGGTCACGACGACCGGCGTCTCGACCCACTACTCCGTGGAGGGGATCCCGGGCAACGTTACGCTCGACGGGCGCGACGGGGAGCTGCTCGCCCCGGACGGCGCCACCGATCCGTGGATCGACGGCCCCGGGGACGAGGTCGCCGCGCAGTTCGAGGAGATCGCGGTCGTGGGAATCTACGGGCCGGCGTACGAGATGCCGCTCCTCGCCATGCGCAAGGCGCTCGAGGAGACCGCGTCGGGCGGCGCCAACGAGGGGTTCCTCCGCGAGGACGCCCTGTTCGCCGTCGTGATCATCACCGACGAGGACGACTGCTCGCGCACCGACGACTACTGGACCATGCCGGACGAGGCGCACTCCTGCTTCGACTAC
>JALNZK010000095.1 GCA_023229365.1 Pseudomonadota bacterium
GATCCTCGACGTACAGGAACTCGCGGCGCGGCGCGCCGGTGCCCCACAGCTCGACCGACGGCCGCCCGCCGACCTTCGCCTCGTGGAACTTGCGGATCATCGCTGGCAGCACGTGGCTCGACTCGAGGTCGAAGTTGTCGCCGGGGCCGTAGAGGTTGGTGGGCATCGCCGCGATGAACCGCGTGCCGTGCTGCCGGTTGTAGCTCTGGCACATGATGATGCCCGCGATCTTGGCGATCGCGTACGCGTCGTTCGTCGGCTCGAGCGGGCCGGTGAGGAGATACTCCTCCTTCAGAGGCTGCGGCGCGAGCTTGGGGTAGATGCACGAGCTGCCGAGGAAGAGCAGCTTCTCGACGCCGTGCCTCTGCGCCGCGTCGAGCACGTTCGTCTGGATCTGCAGGTTCACGCGGATGAAGTCTGCCGGGAACGCGTCGTTCGCCTGGATGCCGCCGACCTTCGCGGCCGCGAGGAAGACGAACGCGGGCCTCTCGCGGGCGAAGAAGGCGTCCGTCGCGCGCGGATCCGTGAGGTCGAAGTCGTCGACGTCGCTCGTCACGAGCTGCACGAAGCCGCCGGCGCGGAGCCGGCGCTCGATCGCGGAGCCCACGAGCCCGCGGTTGCCGGCGACGTAGATCTTCGAGGTGGGTTTCATCTCTTCTCCATGGCGCGGCGCACGGCGCGGACGACGGCCGCCCGCTCATCTTCCGCCAGAAGCGGGTCGATCGGCAAGGCGATCGCCTCGCGGCACGCGCGCTCGGCGTTCTCGAGCTCGCCGGGCCGCACCCCGAGGCGCTCGAAGCACGGCTGCAGGTGCAGCGGCGTCGGGTAGTACAGGGCGCAGCCGATCCCGTCCGCCTCGAGCGCGGCGGCGAGCGCGTCGCGGCGCGACGTGCGCACGACGTACTGGTTGAAGACGTGGCGATCGCCCGGGCGCTCGGCCGGCAGGACGAGATCGCCGAGCCCGCGCAGCTCCTCGGAGTAGAACCGCGCCACGCCCCTGCGACCCTCCTCCCACCGCGGGAGGTGGGGCAGCTTGACCGAGAGGAGCGCGGCCTGCAGGGCGTCGAGCCGGAAGTTGCCGCCCTTCGCCTCGTGGCGGTTCCTCTGCGCCGCGCCGTGCTCGCGCAGGAGCCGGATCCGCGCGGCGAGCCCCGGATCGTCCGTCACGACCGCGCCCGCGTCCCCGAGCGCGCCGAGGTTCTTCGCCGGGAAGAAGGAGAGCGCGCCCGCGGCGCCGAACGTCCCGGCGGCCCTGCCGTCCCGCGTGGCGCCGATCGCCTGGGCCGCGTCCTCGAGCAGCCACAGGCCGCGCCTCTCCGAGATCGCCCGGATCTCGCCTGCCGCCGCGCACGCTCCGAACAGGTGCGCCGGGAGGACGCCGACCGTGCGAGAGGTGATCCGCTCTTCGATGCGCGAGGGATCGACGTGGAAGCCGCCGGGCTCGAGGTCGGCGAAGACGGGGCGCGCGCCGAGGCGGGCGATGCACCCGGCCGTCGCGAAGAACGAGAACGGCGTCGTGATCACCTCGTCGCCGGGCGAGACGCCGAGCGCCATGAGCGCCGCGAGGAGCGCGTCCGTGCCCGAGCTCGTGCCGACGGCGAACCGCGCGCCCACGTGCGCCGCGAGCTCCTCTTCGAAACGCTCTACCGCCGGGCCGCCGATGAACCGCCCGCTCTCGAGCGTCTCACGGAACGCGCGCTCGAGCTCCGCGGCGAGCGGCGCGTGCAGGCGCGCGAGATCGAGCATCGGGATCATCAGAACAGATCGCCGTTCCACAGCATCCGCCGGAACGACGCCTCGGAGAGGATCTCGATGCCGTCGTCGAGCTGCCGGTTGCGCGGCTCCAGGGAGACGACGATTCGGCGCCGGACCGCGGGGTGATCATCCACCACCGTGCGCAGCCCGCGCAGGTGATCGGCCGTGATCCGCGGCGAAGCCTTGGCCTCGATCGCCAGCTCCATGTCACCGACGACGAAGTCGACCTCCGCGCCGCTCGGCAGCCGCCAGTACGAGAGGCGCTGCGGGCGCTCGGTGTACGCGGCGTAGGCCCGCAGCTCGTGGTGACACCAGTTCTCGAACGCCTTGCCGTACAGCTCCGAGCCGCGGGTGACGGCGCCGCGCCGGGCGAGCTGGTTCACGACGCCGACGTCGGCGAAGTAAAGCTTCGGCGCGGCGATGACGCGCCGCTTCGGCCGCTTGCGGTAGGCCGGCAGCCACGAGCAGACGAGGGTGTCGACGAGGATGTCGAAGTACGCCTTGACCGTCGGCGCCGACACGCCGCACTCGCGGGCGACGCTCGCCGCGTTCACCATCTGCGCATCGGAGAGCGCCGCCACCTCGAGGAACTCGGCGAACGCCGGCAGGTTGCGGACGAGACCCTCGGCCGCGATCTCCTCCTTGAGGTAGTCGCCGACGTAGCCCGCGAGCAGACGCCGCGGCGCGTCCGCGAGGTAGATGCGCGGCAGGTAGCCGTTGTTCAGGGCGCGATCGAGATCCCAGTCGGCGCCGAGATCCCCGGCGCAGAGGCCGAACAGCTCGTAGCGGACGGCGCGGCCGCCGAGGAGGTTCGCCTGCCCGCGCTTGACCTTGCGGGCGCTCGAGCCGCAGAGGCCAAAGCGGATACCCGCATTCTCGTGCAGCCAGTGCACCTCGTCGAGCAGCGCCGGCACCTTCTGCACCTCGTCGATCACGGCGAACCGCGCGCCGCCGGCGAGGAGCTCCTCGCGCAGGAGCTCGGGGTGCTGCGTGTAGCGGCGGAACGCGTCCGCCTTCAGGAGATCCACGTACAGGGCGTCAGGATAGGCCTGGTGCAGGAGCGTCGTCTTGCCCGTCTGGCGCGGCCCCCAGAGGAAGAACGTCTCGGTCCCGGCCGCCGGCAGGTGTAGAGTGCGCGAAAACATTGTTTTACTTTATCATGATAAAATAAAGTATCAACTCACAAACTGTCGCTCACCGCTTCGCGTACCAGTCGATGACCTTCTTCAGCCCCGCCGCGACGTCGATCGCCGGCGCGAAGCCGAGCACCCGCCGCGCCTTGCCGATGTCGGCCCGGCTGTGGCGCACCTCGCCCGGCCGCTCGGGCGCGTGCACGGGCTCGACCGCCGCGCCGACGAGCGCGACGATCTCGCGGCACAATTCGTTGATCGTCACGCTCGCGCCGCCGCCGATGTTGAACGCCTCGCCCATGGCCTCGGGGCCGGCCTCGCACGCGAGCAGGTTCGCCGCGATCACGTCGTCGACGTGCACGAAGTCGCGCGTCTGCCCGCCGTCGCCGTAGATGACGGGCGCCTCGCCCGCGAGCGCCTTGCGCGCGAAGATCGGGATCGCCGCGGCGTACGCGCTCTTCGGATCCTGCCGCGGCCCGAAGACGTTGAAGTAGCGCAGCATGACCGTCGGGAGCCCGTACGCGCGGTGGAAGAGCGCCGCGTACGTTTCGCCCATGAGCTTGGTCGCCGCGTACGGCGACGCCGGGCGCAGCGGGTGATCCTCGCGGCTCGGGACGATCGCCTCGTCCCCGTACACGGCCGAGGTCGAGGCGAGCACGAACCGCCTCGCCCCGGCGTCCCGAGCCGCGACGAGCGCGTTCAGCGTGCCCGTGACGTTGTGGTCGTGCGCGAGCGCCGGCTCGGCCACGGACCAGGGCACGGACGCGAGCGCCGCGTGGTGGAGCACGTAGTCCGCGCCCTCGAAGGCGCGCCGTAACGCCGCGGGATCGCGCACGTCGCCCTCGACGAAGGCGAAGTCGCCCCCGATCCCGGCGAGGTTCTCCCGCTTGCCGGTCAGGAGGTTGTCGATCCCGACGACCGCGTGCCCGCGCCCGGCGATCGCGCGCGCGAGGTTCGAGCCGATGAAGCCCGCGGCGCCCGTGATGACGAATTTCGACAAGGCAATTTCTGGTAGCACAACCGCGGCGGGCCGACCAAAGAAAACCGAGGCTAGGGACACCGGAAGAACCTAACTTTTCCATGTGATCCTCCTCGTCCGCCTACCGCGGCCACGAGGGCCGCGGCAAGGATGCCTGCACGCTTTCATGATCCATCATGGACCACCGGCAAGCCCTCCGGGCTTACTCCGAAGCTGCTTGCAGCGGAGGAGTATCCTGGCCGCGGGACTCGTTCCCGCGGGTGGAGTGCCCGAAACCGGCTAGCCGGGACCGCGGCGGCGGATCGCCTTCACCGCGAGCAGGAGCTCCTCGCGCTCGGCGGGCGCGAACGAGCCGCCGCCGAACCGCACGTCGTTGTAGCGGGCGGTGACGCGGCGGGCGCTCCCCGCCGGGCCGCCGAGGTCGGCCGGGAGCGCGTCGAGGTGCTCGAGCGGCGTCGTGCAGGAAGGCCGGGCGAAGCCGAGCGCGTCGAGCCGCCTTTCGAGGGCGAGGTAGAGCGCCGCCGCCGCGATCTCGTCCCGCCGCCGCCGCGCGCGCGCCGGGGCGCCCAGGATCGGGCCCCGCCGCAGCCGCAGCAGCCGGTAGAGCGCGGCGAGGACGACGATCGCGGCGAGGAAGGCGAGGACGGCGCGCCAGGGCACGCTCCAGTCGTCGAGCGGGTCGCGGCGTCCGTCGCCCCCGGCCAGCCAGCGCGCGAGCTCCACCTGCGTGTTGATGTCGAACCCGACGACGTACTTGAGCCAGCGCATGCGCGCCGCGTCCAGGGCGAGCGCCAGCGAGGACGGCGCGGGTCGGCGGAGCCCGGGCGGCGCGGGCGGCGTCGCCTCGAGCGTCCTCCACGCGCCGTCGACGAACGCCTCGACCCAGGCGTGCGCCGAGCTCGCGCGGACCGCGTAGTAGCCCCCGATCCGGTTGAAGTCCGCGCTGCCGAAGCCGGTGACGAACCGGCTCCGGATCCCGACGGCGCGCAGCATGAGCGCGGCCGAGGTCGCGAAGTGCTCGCACGTGCCGCGTCGCGTCGAGAAGAGGAACCTCGAGATCGGCTCCGTCCGGCCGCCCGCGGGCTCCGGCCCCGGGAAGCCGTAGGCGTGATCGCGCACGAGCCACGCCCGGATCCGCGCGGCGCGCTCCGCTTCGCCTGCGCCGCGGCCGACCTCCCGCGCGAGCGCCGCGAGCCGCTCGCTCCCGCTCGGCAGCGCCGCGTACGACGGGTCGTCCGCCCCGCCGCCGAAGGGAGGCGCGCCGGTCACGAAGGCGCGGTAGCGGATCCCGACCCTCGCCTCGTCCAGGTAGCGGATCATCCCCGCGTCGCTCGCCTCGAGCGCGCGCACCTCGAACCGGCCCTGGCGCGCGACGGGCTCCGTGCGGACGAGGCCGGTGCCGACCGGGACGAAGAGGTACGGCGGATCGAGCGACTCGAGCAGCACGTCGTACGCCTCCCCGCCCTCGCGCCCCGCCGCGCCCGCCGCGAGCCGGAAGTCGTAGCCGCGGTGCGCCAGCGGGCGCCACGCGATCCCGTCCCGGCGCTTCCAGGTGTCGCCGTCGTACGTGTCGAACACCGCGCCGCGCAGCTTGAGCGGCAGCACGGACGGCCACCCGCCATCGGGCGGCGCGAAGGCGGGCTCGATCCGCGCGACGATCGTCTCCTCGTCCCGGCCCCGGTCGAGATCGCCGATCCGCACCTCGCCGGTCATCCCCGCGAGCGAGGGCGGCCCCGAGATGCGGCCGAAGAAGCCGAGGCCGAGGCGCGGGAAGCCGAGGAACAGGGCGATCGTGATCGCGAGCACCGGGATGGACAGGGCGCCTATCCCGAGCACGAACCCGGGCGACACGACCCGCCGCGACGCCAGGAGCCGGTCGAGGGCGTGCCTGCCCTCGGGCGTGTCGTCGTGCCGGAACCGCCGCTCCATCTCGCCGCGCAGGTGCGCCATGGAGAGCGCGATCGGGACGAGCACGACGAACGCGACGAACGCGCCGGCGTACGCGAGGTCGAACGTCGTGACCGTCGCGCCGATGATGTTCAGGAACGAGAGCGCCACGATCTGCTGGTAGTCGCCGAACCGGCTGCGGCTGCAGAGCTTCAGCCCGAGGAGGAGGAGGGCGTACTCGAGCGCGGCCCGCGCGATCGGCACGCCGAGGACGGCCCGGGCGATCTGGATCGCGAGGAGGGCGAGGACGATCGCGAGGATCACCCTGCGGTAGCGCGGCGCGTCGATGCGCGGCGGCTCGAGCGGAAAGCCGATCGCGGCGAGCGCGGCGAGCGCGACGACGGAGAACGCCCCGACCTCGCCCGAGAGCGCCGTGGGCAGCACGGAGGCGGCGGCGAGCAGGTAGGTCGTCACCTTCTGGGCGAGGGAGAACCTCATGCCGGCGCCTCGCGCGCCATCGGGACGGCTGCGCGGACCGAGGGGCCGAGCGCCGCGGCGCGGGGACCTATCAGGATCGCCCCGGGCGCCGAGGCGACGGGCGGCGGCGCGGCCGAGAGCGCGCGCGGATCGAGGCGTGCCAGCCTGTCGAGGAGGATCGAGACGTCCGCGGCGCCGCCGGCCCCCTCGCCCCGGCCCGACGTGACGAGCGAGACGGCGAACCCGCGGCCCGCGAGATCGCGGGCGAAGGTCCCGGCGGCGCGGATGCGCTGCTCCACCTCTTCGCGCGCGGCGGGCGTGTCGGCGGCAGGCGCGGCGTCGAGCGCGATCTCCACGGCCCCGCGCACCTCGCGATCGGTCTCGCGGATCAGCGGCTCCCCGCCGAGCCGGGCCGTCGATCGCCAGTCGATCCGGCGCGGATCGTCGCCCGGCGCCATCGCGCGCAGCTCCCGGAACTCCTGCCCGAGCCCGCGCCGCTCGATCGCGCCCGCCCCCTCCTGCGACGCCTGCGGGAGGCGGGGCGTCGCGACGTCGATCCGCCCGGGGTGAACGAGAGCCTCGTCCTCGAGCTTGAAGTACCGCGTCTTCTCGAACAGCCCGAACGGGAACCGCGTGGACACGATGATCCCGTCGAAGACCGCCGGGCCGCGGCGGTGGAGCTCGCACCGGTACGCGATCGAGCGCTCCTCCGCCGGGCCGACCCGGAGGAGGAAGCGGCGGCGCTGGAACGGCGTGCCGTCGATCTCGTCCCGCAGCTCGACCGAGAACGACGCCGCGCGGCGCTTCTCGTTCCTGAGCGTGAGCTCGACCGGGAACACGACCCCCTCCTCGGCGCGGCGGGCGAGGAGCCTGCGGACGGACACGCCGCGCAGGGCGATCTCGGACAGCACCCCGCTGATCACGATCAGGCCGAGCATCATGCCGAGCACGAGGTAGAGGAGGTTGTTCCCGGTGTTCACCGCGGCGAAGCCCACGCCGAGCGTCACGATCACGTAGACGCGGCCCTCGCGCGTGAACGAGAGCCCGCGCGGGAAGACGTGCCGCCAGCGCTTGCGGCGCTTCCCGCGCCCCGCGACGGTCAAAGCGGGATCTCCACGGAGTCGATGATCTCCCGGATCGCGAGCGCCGCCGCGGCCCGCGCCTCGCGGCCGAGGCCCCCGGCCGCCGGGATCACGCGGTGGCACAGCACGGGCTCGGCGAGCGCCTTCACGTCGTCGGCGAGGCAGTACGATCGGCCCTGGAGGAGCGCGCGGGCCCGCGCCGCGCGGTGCAGCGCCATGCCGCCGCGCGGGCTCGTCCCGAGCGCGAGGAGCGCCGAGCCGCGCGTCCGGGACACGATCGCCATGAGGTAGTCGAGCACGGCCTCGTCGAACCGCACGGCGTCCACGGCGGCGCCGATCGCGAGGAGCGCCTCCGGCGACGCCACGGGGGAGATCGCGTCGATCGGATCCGAGAGCGTGGGCCGGGACACCACCCGCCGCTCCACCCCGCCCTCGGGGTAGCCGAGCGAGATGCGCATCATGAACCTGTCGAGCTGCGACTCCGGGAGCGGGTACGTGCCGTAGTGCTCGTCCGCGTTCTCCGTCGCGATCACGATGAACGGCGCCGGCAGCGGGCGCGGCGCCCCGTCGACCGAGATCTGCCGCTCGCTCATCGCCTCGAGCAGCGCGGACTGGGTCTTCGCCGGCGCGCGGTTGATCTCGTCCGCGAGGATCACGTTGCCGAACACCGGGCCCGCCTTGAACTGGAACTCGCCGGCCGACGGGTTCCACACCGCGACGCCGGTGATGTCCGCGGGCAGCATGTCGGAGGTGAACTGGATGCGCCGGAACTCGCCGCCCGACGCGCGCGCGAGGGCCCGCGCGAGGGTGGTCTTGCCCACGCCGGGCACGTCCTCGATGAGCAGGTGGCCGCCCGCGACGTACGTGCACACCGCGAGCTCGATCGCCCGCCGCTGCCCGAGCAGGGCGAGCTCGATCGCCGAGGCGATCCGCTTCGCGGCCGCTGCCGCCGCATCCGTTCCGTCCGTTCGTTCGCGCGCGTCTTCCATCCTGACACTCTAACCTTCGATGTCGGTGCGGTCCAACGGGAGGGCGATCGTGAACAACGGTTCGTCCGCGACGGCGCCGACCGCCAGCTCGCCGCCGTGCAGCCTGAGGATGCGCTCCGCGAGCGTGAGCCCGAGCGCGAGGCCGCCGGTGTCGCCCGGCAGCGCGTGGCCCTCGAACGAGGCGAACACGTCGAAGGCGCGCGTGCGCCACGCGGGATCCGCCCGCCCCTGCTCGTCGACCAGCGAGAAGAGGGCGTAGTCGCGGCCCTCCTCCATGCTCGAGACCTCGCGCACCGCGAGGAGGAGCGAGCCGCCGTCCATCGCGTCCGCGGCGCGGGAGATGAGGCCCACCATCACGCCGACGAACCGCTCCTTGTCGACGAACAAGGGCGGCAGGCCGGGCGCGCGCCCGCTGCAAAACGAGATCCCCCTCGGCGCGACGAACCGCGAGGCCGCGTCCTCGCACGCGGCCAGGAGCTCGTTGGTCGGCACCCACACGCGCTCGAGCTCGAACCGGCCGGCGTCGAGCTTCGCGGTGTCGAGGATGTCGCCGGTGAGCACGAGCAGCCGCTCCGCCTCGCGCGAGATGGAGATCACCGTGTCCCGTTGCCTGTCGGACAGCGCGCCGTCGATCCCCTTGAGCAGGAGATCCGAGAACCCGACGATGGAGTTGAGCGGCCCCCGCAGATCGTGGCTCATGCTCGCGAAGACCTTCGCCTTCTGCTCCCGCGTCCTCCGGCGCGCCTCGATGAGAGCCCCCTGCGACTTCAGCGCCGCCGCGTACTGCTCGCCGAGCTGCGAGATCTCGCGATCGAGCTCGACAGCGAGGCCGGAGGCGGGCAGGGAGAGCGTCGCCCCCGGCACCCCGTCCACCGCGGCGATCCGAGGCGCGATCCAGCGGCGCGCGAGCGCTGCGACGAGCGCGGAAGCGATCGCGGCGATCGCGAGCGCGACGGCGAGCTGCACTGCGGCCGGCAGGGCCCCCTCCGCCGAGTTGCCGGCGAGGTGCGCCCCGCGATCCGAGATCGGCACGACGACGACCGCCGCGCTCGCGGCGAGCCACTCGAACGCCGCGACGGCCGACCGCCGCGCGGGGCGATCCCCGGGGCCGCCCGCGCCGATCTCCGCGGCGACGCCGTCCGCGCCGGCGCGCGCCCAGAGGTGGAGCGGCACGAGGAGCGCGAGCGCGACGAACGCGGCCGACAGCCCGTAGCTCTTCGCCCACGCCGCGGGCTCGAGCCCCGCGAGGTGCGCGGCCGCGGTGAGCGCCGCGAACGCCGCGATCGTCGCCGAGAGGGTCACCGCCGCCGTGAACGCCGCCGGAAAGCGCCCGAGCGCCGCGCCGGGTCTCCCCTCGCCGCGCGCCAGCCGGGCGTAGAGCCTTTGCCGCACGAGGGCGGCGGCCGCGACGGAGATCGCCGCCGAGAGCGCGAGGGCGCCTCCGACGAGCGCGACGTCTCGGTCCTTGGGGAGGCCGTTCCACGCGAGCGGGATCGCGGCCCCGGTCGCGGCGAGCGCCGCGGGCACGCCGAGCCCGATCCGCGCTGTCGGCCGCCCTGTCACCGCGCGCCCTCCTTCGGTGCCGGCAGCGTCACCGTGAAACGCGTGCCCTGCCCGACGATCGAGCTGACGACGATCCGGCCGTGGTGGAGCTCCACGAGGCGCTTGCAGATCGCGAGCCCGAGCCCGGCGCCGCGGGCGCGCCCCGGCTTCATGCTGATCTGCTTGAAGGTGTCGAACACGCTCGCCTGGTCGGGCGACGCGATGCCGACGCCCGTGTCCACGACCTCGAGCTTGCCGCCGCCCGCGTGCGGGTAGACCTTGACGACGACGCTCCCGATATCGGTGAACTTGATCGCGTTCGTGACCAGGTTCATGACGATCTGCCACAGCCGCTGGCGGTGACCGGCGACCCGGACCGGCTCCTTTGGGGCGTCGAGCTTGAGCGTGAGCTTCTTCCCGCCGATCTGCCCGCGGCCCGTCTCGACGACCTCCCGCGCGATCTCCGCGAGATCGAGGATCTCCAGCTCGAGCGCCACGTCCCGCGAGATGAGCGACGAGAGATCGAGGATCTCGTTCACCATCTCGCGCAGCCGCACGGCGGCGTTGCGGACGATGCGCGCGTCCTCGGCCTTCGCCTCGTCGATCGGCCCGGCGCCGCCGGACTGGAGATCCGAGGAGAGCGAGACCACGCGATCGAGCGGGCCGTAGAGCTCCCCGGCGACCGCGGACAGCAGATCGGTGCGCCGGCCGTCCAGGGTCTCGACCTCGGCGAGCGCGTCCTCGTAGAGCGCCATCTCGCCCGCGAACCTGTGATCGAGGCGCACAAGAGCCTGGCCCACCGCGCAAAGCTCCGCGATCCGGCTCTGCGGGGTCGCCGCCGTGCCGCGCGGCCTCCGCCGCATCGACCCGCGGGCCGTCGCCGTGATCCCCCGGATCTCCGCGGCGACCGCCACTCCCGCGGCGAGGCCGATGAGGCCGGCGGCGAGGAGGACGAGCGCGACGAGGGGAAGGAGCTCGAGCGCGAGCGCGGAGAAGCCCTGCACCGTCAGGGCGTGCGACCGCACCGCCGCGGTGCCGATGCCGATCGCGGCGACGATCGCGGCGACGCCCAGCGACGCCCACACGGCGCGGCACGCGACGGGCGGCAGGCGCTCGGGGGGGGGCGGCGTGCCCGGGATCGACGAGGGGTGGTGTTCGATCGCGCCCATCGAGGCTCGCAGCATATCACGAGTGCCGATGGGAGAGGAGGGACAGGGGATGAGGCGAATGGGATATAGTGAGGACCGGGATGGGAGAGATGGGAGTCATGAGATGCATGGGGTGGGTGCTCGCGGCGACGCTCGTCGTCGCTCCCTGGAGCGCGCGCGCGCAGGGGAGCGAGGGGGTCGACGTCACGATGCCCCTCGTGGAGCAGGCGCTGCGCTTCCTCGAGTCCAAGGCGCTGGCGCCGCCGCCCGAGGGCGCGCTGCTCAAGGCCGGCGCGCTGCGCGTCTGCGGCGCGGATCTCTCGGGGCCCGGCTGCAAGGGGCCCGGCCTGCCGAAGCCGAACGCCGCCGCCACCGGCCCGGAGGCGGCGCGGCAGTGGCGCGCGCTGCTCGAGTCGGCGCTCGCCGCGGCGAGCCTGCGCGGGGGCGCCGCTTTCGACAAGGTGGGCTTCGAGCGGTACGTCCTGGACGCCATGGCCGAGGCGCTCGGCGATCCGTCGAGCTTCTACCTCCTGCCGGCCGTGTACCGGAAGATCGCGTCGATCCCGGCGTCGTTCGTCGGCTTCGGCCTGAGCGTCGTTCCCGAGAAGGACGCGCTCGTCATCGCCGCCGTGCACGAGGGCTCCCCGGCCTGGGACGCCGGGCTCGTCCACGGAGAGCGGATCACGCGCGTCAACGGGCAGGGCGTGACGACCTACAAGAGGCCGATGGCGCTCGCGGCCATCTGGGGCGCGGACGGCGGCAAGGTGCGCCTCACGGTGCAGCGCAAGGGCGGCGCCGAGGACGTGAGCCTGGTCTACAAGCCCTGGAGCTTCGCGCCGTTCTCGATCGACAGGTTCGGCGACATCGGCCTGATCCGCGTCCGCACGTTCGGGCCCGGCCTCGCGGCCGCGGTGCGGCGGGAGCTCGGGGGCTCGTGCTTCGGCCTCGTCATCGACCTGCGGGACGCCGCGGGCGGCGGCGAGGAGGAGATGGTCGCGCTCGCGGATCTGCTGCTCGGCGCCGGGTCGATAGGCGCCAAGGAGATGCGCGAGGAGCTGGGGCGCCGCACCTGGGACGCGGTCGCGGGCTCGCCGGGGGAGCGCACGGACGTGCCGATCGCGGTGGCGATCAACGGCGGGACGAGCGGGCTCGCCGAGGTGCTCGCGTCTGCCCTGCGCGCGCACGGCCGGGCGATCCTCATCGGCCGCGCCACCGGCGGCGTCGACACCCTGGAGACGCTCGCGCCGTTCCAGGACGGCTCCGCGATCCAGGTCACGTCGACGCGCCTCTACGGCCCGGAGAAGACGTCGACCGCGGACGGCGTGAAGCCGCACGTCGCGACCGAACGTCTCGGGGTCGTCGACCTCGCGATCCAAGTGCTCGAGCTGAGCCGGGGCGCCGCCATGGACGATCTCGTCGCCGCGGCCCGGACGGCCGTGGCGCTCCCGTGAGCCGCGTCGGCCGGAGCTAGAGCTTCTCGGAGACGATCTTGTGATCCCCCGCCGCGACCGTGAACACGACGGTCCGGGTGGCGCCGGAGACCGGGTTCGTGAGCACGAGGACGTGCCGGCCGGGCGGGATCTGCCGCGGCTTGTCGATCGGGATGGGGGTCGCGCCGATCTCGCGGCCGTCGAGCACGATGTTGGACCACGGCGACGAGTTGACGCTGAGCAGCGCCTTGCGGGGCACGGCGGGCGCGGTCCGGGCGCGATCGCCCTTGGGGCGCGGCGGCTCGTCGGGCGTCGCCTCGGGCGGACGCGGTCCGGCGTCGTCGAGAGCGCCCCCGTCCGGTGCGGGAGGCGTCGGGACCGCGCGGGCGCCGGCGTCCGCGACCGCGGGCACGGCGGGCGGAGGGGTCGCGGTCACGGTCGTCGCGCTGGGATCGTCCGGGGCAAAGAGCAAGAGCCAGGCGCCGGCTGCGACCGCGAGCGCGGCGAGCGCCGCCAGCCCGAGGATCCACGGCCGGAGGCGGGGCTTCGGCCGCGCGCCCGCGTCGACGAGGACGGTCCGCGCCGACGCCAGCTCGTCCTCCGCGACCTCGTCCTCCGCGAGCCGCACGGTCGCCGGTTGATCGTCGTTCCGGGTCGGCGGATCGGCCGCGTCGCGGTTCGCCGCCTCGAGCGCGGCCGCGAGGTGCTGCTCGACGGCGGACGACTTCATGTCCCAGTTCGTCCCGGTCGCCGCGGCGCTGCGCACGCGGTCGATGAACGCGGCGAGATCCCGCGCGCGCGGCTGGTTCCTCCGGGCGTCGAGCACGGCCGTCAGCTCCGCTTGGAGCTCCCGCGCCGAGCCGTAACGGTTCTTCGGGATCGCGTCGATGGCGCGCCGGACGATCGCGTCGAGCACCGGATCGGCGAGCGGGCGGCGCCCGTCGCGCAGCCGGACGCCGGACAGGAGCTCGTAGAGGACGGCCCCGCACGACCAGACGTCGGCGCGCGCGTCGACCTCCCCGCCGCAGGCCTGCTCCGGGCTCATGTAGCCCGGCTTGCCCTTGACGACGCCGGTGCTCGTCTTCCACTCCCGCGCCTCGGACCGCGCGATGCCGAAGTCGAGCAGCTTCACCTGGCCGTCGAGCGACACGAGGATGTTCGACGGGCTGACATCCCTGTGGACGAGCTCGAGCGGCCGGCCCTGGTCGTCCCGCTTCTGGTGCGCGTAGGCGAGCCCCTCGAGCACCTCGACGACGACGTGCATCGCGAGCTCGGGCGGCCAGTCGATCCCGACGATGCGCGCCCGGCCGCAGAGCGTCGCGAGGTCGAGCCCGTCGACCCACTCCATCGCGAGGTAGTAGTGGCCGTCCACGTAGCCGAAGTCGAACACTGGCACGATGTTGCCGTGGACCATCGACACGCCGAGGCGCGCCTCCTCGATGAACATGGCGACGAACACGCCGTCGGACGACAGCGCCGGGTGGATCCGCTTGATGCACACGGCCTTCTGCACGCCCTGGCCGTGGACGGAGACCGCGCGGAAGATCTCGGCCATGCCGCCGACCGCGACCTTCTCGATCAGCTCGTAGTTGCCGAACGTCTCGCTCATCGGCGGCAGCGCCTCAGGCCGGTGAGCAGCGCCGCGTCGGCGAAGGCCGCGAACGCGACGACCCCGGTGTTGTCCTGGATGAACGGCCCGAGCTTCAGCGCGAGATCGAGGAACACGACGCCGAGCGCGGCCGCGGCGTACAGCTCGAGGAGGCGCCAGGTCCGCGCGCCGAGCCGCCCGGTGAAGAGCAGCTTGAGCCCCGGGCCGAGCAGGAGGAGGTGCGTGATCGGGGTCACGAGCAGGTTCTCGTTGTAGTGCGTGTCGGTGTGCGTCGTGGCGACCCAGTACAGGACGAGCATCAGGCCGCCGAGCCCCGCGACGAGCCCGTAGGACGCGAGGCCGACGCCGAGCGCGCGGTTCGCTAAGCCGCGCCGCCGCACGAAAAGCGGCACGACGAGCCCGAACGCGAGCACCACGCCGACGATGCCGAGCACGACGACGTCCAGCGTCTCGATCTCGGCGCCCACGGCCGGGCCGCGGCGCTTCATCAGGACGCGGGAGCTCTCGACGAGCGGCCGGCCGTCGGGGAGGCGCGTCGCGTCGAGATCCTCGGAGAGCACGGAAGGCAGGAACTGCTCGTCCCACCGCGTGATCGGCCTGTCGATCGCCGGGCCGAGCGAGTACAGGATCACCGCGCTGTAGATCGGCATCCCCTCGAGCGC
Organism: Pseudomonadota bacterium; assembly: GCA_023229365.1. NCBI lineage: Bacteria > Pseudomonadati > Pseudomonadota > Pseudomonadota bacterium. The sequence goes on from JALNZK010000095.1 coordinate 14,691, forward strand.
GCGCCGCGTCCAGTCGCGGTAGGTCCGGCCGGTCGGCGCCGCGTCGCGCCCCCGCCGGATCGCGCCGCCCGTGGCGCCGTCGATGAGGTCGCGGATCCGCGTGCAGCAGTTGTCGAGGTAGTGGCGGTACTTGTAGTTTCGGTTCTCGGGCCGCGCGTTCTTCTCGAGCCGCGCCGCGACGTCGGCCGCCTGCTCGGGCGTGAGGGCGAGCGTGCGGAGCTGAACCTCCCGGTTGTCGTACTGGTAGAACGACAGGATGCCGCGGTACGACGCGACCGACAGCCAGTAGATCAGGTCGCCGCGGGCGTACCTGATCCGCAGCGCCGGGTCGTCGAAGTCGAACGTGCCGAAGTTGTAGACCTTGCGCGTCCTCTGCGCGCGATCGTCGACGACGACGCCGATGTGGCCGAACCGCGAGAACAGCGCGTCGCCCTGGCCGACCGTCAGCACGTGGACCTTGTAGCGCCCGCCCTCCGCCGGCGCCGCGAAGAGCGCCGCCGCGCACAGGAGGATCGACAGGCCCGCGGCCACGCCGCTGAACGCTCTGGGCATGGGCGCATCCTACGCCGAATCGGGCGCCGCGTGTAGCCCGGGGGCGACCGCCTGGCAGGGCGCCCCGCGACGCGGTAGAATCGGCGCAGAACCCCGGAGGTGGCGACATGAGGCTCCTGGCGAAACCTTTCCTGTGGCTCCTGACGAGCGCGATCCCCGTGTTCATCGCCGCGTGCTACGGCGCGCCGATGGAGGGCGGGGAGGCGGAGAAGAGCGTCGCCGGGCGCGTGCTCTCGGCGCTCACCGGATCGGGGATCTCCGGCATCCGGGTGAGCTGCATGGTGCCGGGCGCGGAAGGCCCCGAGGTGTACGATCAGGCGTACTCCGAGGGCGCCGACGGCGAGTTTCTGCTCTGGACGTCCGAGTACTCGCCGTGCGAGACGCTCCTGTTCGAGGACGTCGACGGCGCCGAGAACGGCGCGTTCCAGACGCTGGAGATGGACTACGTCGACACCGGCGAGGACGTCACGGCCGAGCTGGTCGAATAGAACTCGGGCCCGCGCCCCCTGACACAAATGTCGTGTTCGGCGTCGCTTCGCGCGGCTCTTTTCGCCGAGGGCGCTCGACCGCCGAGCGCGCGGGCTCTCGGGATCCGCGGGCCGGACGATTTCCTCGGACGCGTCGGCACGCGGATTGCTACAATCCCGCTCATCCAGGGAGGACCCATGCTGAAACGTCTGGCAAAGCCTTTCTTGTGGCTCCTGACCACCGCGATCCCGGTGTTCATCGCCGCGTGCTACGGCGCGCCGGGAAACTACGGGGATTGGGATGCCGGCCAGGATCCGGAGAAGAGCATCGCGGGCCGCGTGCTCTCCGCGCTCACCGGCAGCGGGATCCCGTACATCAAGGTGAGCTGCCTCATCTCCGAGGACAACGGCCAGTACGTGTACGACGAAACCTACTCCAAGCCGGATGACGGCGCGTTCGAGCTGTGGTCGTCGGAGTACACGCCGTGCGAGATCCTCCGTTTCGAGGACGTCGACGGCGCCGAGAACGGCGCGTTCCAGACCTTGGAAACGAGTTACGTCGACAACGACCAGGCCGTTATCGTCGAGATGGTCGAGCAGGATTGATCGACCGCTCCTCGGCGTCTGCTTGCCGCGTTGGGAGGATGTCTTGAAGATCAATCACAACAAAGTGGCCCCGCTCGCCGCTGTCCTCGCGGCCGCGGCGACGTGCGGCTGTTTCCCGTGGCTATTCGGCGACGACGACGAGGAGGACACGGGCTACGAGGACACCGATCCGGTGACCTGTGACGACGAAGGATACTGGCCGGGCGACTTCATCGTCGCCGACGAGGACTCCATCTCCCACCTGGCTGGCTGCCGCTACATCCAGGGCGACCTCACGATTGCGTACACGGAGCTGGACGACCTCACGGGGCTCGAGGCGGTGGAGACCGTTGGCGGCAGCTTGCGGATCGAGACGAACGAGCACCTGGAGAGCCTCGCCGGCTTGAACGGCCTGTTCGAAGTAGAGGGAAATATCGAGATTTACGACAACGACGCGCTCCGAGATCTCACCGGGCTCGGCGGGCTCGTGGCGGTCGGCGGTTGTCTCGCCCTATACCAGAACCCGGCGCTCGTTTCCCTGGACGGGCTGACCGAGCTGCGGTTCCTCACGGGCGCGCTCAGCGTCTCGGTCAACTCGTCGCTCGAGAGCTTGCCGGCGCTCGACCATCTCGATGCCGTTGGTGGTGTCTATATCGACGCCAACGGCGAGCTCGACTCCCTGGCAGGGCTCGTCGCCCTCGAGGTCGTGTCCGGGGACGTGGGAATCACGGACAACGCCAGCCTCGTGGAGATCGATGGGTTTTCAGCCCTGACGGCGATCACCGGCTCGCTTCGCATCGAGCGGAACGGCCGGCTCGCGAGGCTCGGTGGGTTCGACGTCCTGACCACAGTGGGGCAGCACGTCGTCGTGAACGGTACGCCATGGAGCGAGAACCCGGGCGAGGAGCCCGATACGCCGATCGAGTCCGCCACCGCGTTCCCGAACCTCGCGACCGTGGGCGGTGACCTCGCGCTCCTGAACCTGGGCCTCGAGGATCTCGCGTTTCTGGGATCGCTCGACGCCGTGGGCGGCCACCTGTCGGTGGGCACGTCGATGCCGACGCCGGAACCGATCGCGGCCGTCCCCCCGCCGAGCGGGACAGTCGCGGGGAGTGTCATCCTGAACGGCAACCTGTACCTGAGCGATCTGACCGACCTCGGCTGGATCGAGAACGTGGGCGGGCTGATCAACCTCCATTCGAACGACGCACTCACGAGCCTCCAGGGGCTCGACGGTCTGGAAACGGTCGGGGGTGTCTACCTGTATGGGAACCCCTTGCTCGCGTCGATCGCGGCGCTCGCCGGTGTGGCCTCGTTCGGCTATGGCCTACGGATCGACAACAACCCAGCCCTGCCGTCGCTCCACGGCCTGGAATCGGTCACGGCGATCGGCGACGATCTCGTTCTTGCTGAGAACGGGTCGCTCGCGAGCTTGGACGGGCTCAGCGGCCTGAACGCGGTCGACGGCGATTACATCTTCATCAAGTACAACCCGATCGAGTACTGCGAGATCGAGGAGTTCACGGATCATATCGTCGAGAACGGTTTCGACGGCGAGGTCGACATCGAAGGCCTCGGCGACACGGAGTGCCTCGAGCCGGACGGCGGTGTGGAGCCGGACGGCGGCGTCGACGGCGGAATCTGAGATGAAGAGAACGCCCTGCGCCGCGCGATCCGCGCGCGCTGACCGCTACCGGACCTTCTCGATCTCCATCGTGATGGTGTCCTCGTACTCGTCCGCGTCGTCGCCGTGGGCGATCGCCTCGGTCTCGCCCGAGATGACGAACGTGGCGTGCTCGCCCGCGATCCGCGAGAACAGCACGCGCTTCTTGACGCCGTCGTCGTCGAGGTCGAGCGCGCACAGGTTCTCGTTGAGCTCGGACACGAGGCTCCCGTGGCACACCGGACAGTGGAACGTCCACGTGTCGCCGTGCTCGAGCTCCGCGCCCGGCGGCAGGTAGAGCGTGTAGTCTCCGGGCTCGGGGGAGAAGCCGAGCAGCATCTGCGCGCCGCCGAAGAGGCCGACGAGCACGACCATCTGCCCGCCCGGGTTGACGACGCTTCCGCACCCCGTGCAGCTGTAGATCCACGTCATGGGGTCACTCTAGCCCTGTGCGACGATAGGCACAACAAGCGGGAACCATGACGAGACCCATCCCCTGGCCCCTTCCCGACACGGGAAGGGGTGCGCCCGAATAGATCTGCGAGATGCCTCCCCCTTCCGTTTCGGAAGGGGGACCGAGGGGGTAGGTCACTCGATCACGATCCCGGCGTAGCCGACGACGCGGCGCGTGTCGCCGCTCGCCTCGGCCGAGGTGGTGTACCGGATGAGCTCGGCGGACACCGCGCCGAGCGCCTTGGCCGCGAACAGCGCCGCGGTCACCGGGATCACGCCGCACATGCTGATGTCGTGATCCGCGACCGTGCGGAAGAGGCCCTCCGGATCGAGGGCGAGGACGCGATCGGTCGCGAGCCGGTCGAGCCGCTTCGCCTCCTCAATCGGGATCTGGTGCGACATGTCCGTCGACGCGACGATCAGCACCGGGCCGGCCACCGCCGCGATCACCGCCGCGATCGACTCGCCGATCTCGTGGAGCATCTCGAGGTTGATCCACCCGAGCGCGACCGGCGTGAGCCGGAGGTTGGGGTTGCGGCGCCAGAGGAACGGCACCACGACCTCGATCGAGTGCTCCTCGCGGTGCGCGTCGTCGTCGAGCTCGAAGATCGGTCTCCCGGCGAGCGCGTCCGCGAGCTCCCTGTCGATCGGCACGTCGCCGAACGGGAACCGCCACGCGGAGGCCTTGGCCACCGCGGCCCGCACGCCGTGGCGCGTGTGCTTCGGGCCGATCGCGAGGATCCGATCCGGGACCAGCACCGAGGCCGCGACCGCGCCGGCGGTCTTCCCGGAGTACACGTACCCCGCGTGCGGCATCACCGCCGCGATCGCCTCGCGCGGGCCTCCCGCGGGCGCGACGAGACACGCGTCCACCTCGGCGAGCAGCGAGGCCCTCTCGCCGGGGTAGAAGAACCCGGCCACGGCGGCTTCCCGGATCGACATGGGGAGACAATACGGCGCCCGGCGAGGATCGGCAAGCGGCGGGCGGGGCGTCGGCGAGCTAGGCGCAGGTCTGCAAGCCGCTCTCGGGATCGACGCTGCAGCAGTCCATGTATTCGTTCGCGATGTTGTAGCAGCAGCCGGTGTAACCCCAATCCTCGCAGTTCGTGGAGGCGAGGTACCCTTCCTCTCCGCACAGGTACAAGAAAATGCCGTCGCAGCAGCCGAACTGCTGCGTCTCCAGGTCGGGTCCGATGTCCTCGCAGGTCGTCGGCACGCCGTCGCAGGCCACGTAGTGCGGGTCGGCCTCGCAGCCCGCGTCCGCGCCGGCGTCCCAATCGGAGTCGGAGTCCGAATCCGAATCCGTGTCGGTATCGGTGTCCGTGTCGCCGTCCGTGTCCGTGTCCGTGTCCGCGTCGGTGTCGGAGTCGGCGTCCGAGGCTCCCGAGCCGTCGTCACCGCACGCGCCCTGGACGACGCCTATCGACATCGCGCAAATGATCGCACAGCATGATCTCGTCATCGTGCCACCTCCCTTCATGCCCTACTTCGCTCGACCGCCAGCGCTGGAACCTTCCGCGATCGTGCGCGCTGGCCGGAATCCGAAGGTCGCCTGGCGCGCATATCCGCTCGATTCGAACTGGTGCGACGCCCTGGCCAAACACCCCCACCAGTCGTAGTTGCCCCCATTTAGGCCGCGCCGTTCGTCGTCGTCCTCGGTCGTCCCCATCGGATCGACCAGCGCCTGATCCCACTTGTCTTCGTTCGCGTCGAGCGAGAAGCCGGTAAACACATAGTCCACCCATTCCCAGGCGTTGCCGAGCATGTCGTACAGGCCGAACGGGTTGGGCTGCTTCAGGCCGACCTCGTGGGTGCGGGCGTCGGAGTTGAAGCAGTACCACGCGATGCCTCCGAGCACCGGTTCCTCGACGCAGCCGCCCTCCTGGCTCGTGACGTCGCCCGCGTAGGTGTTCGTCGTCGTGCCGGCCTTTGCGGCGTACTCCCACTCGGGACCGGTCGGCAGGCGGTAGCCGGCGCAGTCGTACATCGACGCGTGCGTGCGGACCGGTCCCTCGCAGTAGTAGTTACCCGGGGGCACCGTCGGTCCCGAGGTCACGCCGTCGGCGACGACGCAGGATCCGTCCCAGAGATCGGCGCAGCCGCTGCCGATGGTCCCCGTGCAGCGCGAGAGGTCGTAGCACTGCTCCAGCCCCTCGAAGCGCGAGAGCGCGTTGCACCAGGCCATCGCCTCGAATTGATCGATCACGGTCACCGGACAGTCGTCGCACGCAGGCGCGTTGTGCGGCACGGTGAAGCCGAGTGCCTTCCACTGCCGCTGCGTGATCTCGTTGTGGGTTCCGGAAATTGTGCCGGGGGGATTCCGGAAATTCTGTCCGGTAAATTTGCTGCCGAAGCGTCCTGTCCGTCAAGCCCGAGATGGAGGGTTCGGATGGACGGGCCGTCGAGCTTGAGCAGGCGGCCTCGCTCGAGGACGCGGTCGACGATGGCCTGAGCGAGGTCCTCGTCGTGGAGGACACCGCCCCAGGAATCGGGCGACTTGTTGGTCGTGAAGATCATCGCGCGGCGCCGCAGGTGGCGTTCGTTGACGACGTGGAAGAGCATGTTCGCCGCGTCGGTGCCGTATGTCAGGTAGCCCACCTCGTCCACGACCAGGACGTCCGGATGCGTGTAGCGCAGGAGATTTTCGGAGAGCCGGCCCTGTCGGAAGGGAAATGGGGTCAAGAGTGTTCACTATTCACTTACTTCTTCTACGTCCAGCTCGGCGCGCCAGCGGGTGAGCCGAGCGTCTTTCTCCGACCATCGGTTGACCACGTTGTGCACCTGTCGAGTGGTCAT
>JALNZK010000096.1 GCA_023229365.1 Pseudomonadota bacterium
ATGACCACTCGACAGGTGCACAACGTGGTCAACCGATGGTCGGAGAAAGACGCTCGGCTCACCCGCTGGCGCGCCGAGCTGGACGTAGAAGAAGTAAGTGAATAGTGAACACTCTTGACCCCATTTCTGACCCCATTTCTGACCTCTTGACCCCATTTCTGACCGACCCCATTTCTGACATTTCCTTGACCCCATTTCGTCTGTTCGCGATGTGCTACGCTTCCCTCCATGGCGGGCTCCAAGATCGGCCGGTGGCTCAAGCTCGCGGGGATGACGACGTCGGTCGCCTCGAGCTACGCGGGCGTGCGCGTCTTGCGGGCGCTCGGCTTCTCCGAGAAGGTGCAGGAGATGCTCCCCGAGACGAACGCGAAGGTCGGCGCGCGGATCGCCCGAACGCTCGGCGAGCTCAAGGGGCCGGTGATGAAGCTCGGCCAGATGGCGTCGCTCTCCACCGATCTCTTGCCGCGGGAGATCGCGGAGCCGCTCGCGAGGCTGCGCAAGGACGCGCCGGCCGTGCCCTACTCGGTCATCGCCCGGCAGATCGAGGCCGAGCTCGGCGCGCCGCCGGAGGCGCTCTTCCTTTGGTTCGACAAGGAGCCTTACGCCGCCGCGTCGATAGGCCAGGTGCACCGCGCGACGACCGAGGACGGCCGCGCCGTCGCGGTCAAGGTGCAGTACCCGGGTGTCGACGCGTCGGTGCAGGCGGATCTCTCGCACATGCGCTTCGCCCTGCGCGCCGCGGGCCTGCTGCGCAAGCGGCCCGAGCTGTTCGACCGGATGCTCGAGGAGCTCTCGGCGCGGCTCCACGAGGAGCTCGACTACCGCCGCGAGGCGGAGAACGCGGAGGAGCTAAGGGCGTTCCACGCGGCGGACAGCTTCGTCCGAGTGCCTGCCGTCGTCGCGGAGCGGAGCGCCGCGCGCGTGCTCACCCTGACGTTCGAGGGCGGCGATCCGATCGAGATCGCGCGGACCTACCCGCAGGAGGTGCGCGACCTCCTCGGCGAGCGGCTCATGCTGCTCCTCTTCCGCGAGCTGTTCGGCGCGTCCCTGATGCACGCGGATCCGAACCCGGCCAACTTCGCGTTTTGCGCGGACGGCACGTTCGCGCTGTACGACTTCGGCGCGGTGAAGCGGTTCTCGCCCGAGGAGCTCGGCGGCGTCCGCGACGTGATCGCGGGCGCGATCGCCGAGGACTACGCGATGGTGGACGCCGGCATGCGCGCGGTCGGCGCGCTCTCCTTGGACGGGCCGACCGCCGATCCCGCGGTCTACAAGGCGTGGCGCGATCTCGTCGCCCCGGTGTTCGACGATCGGGCGCCGTTCGACTACGGCGCGTCGCGCCTGCACCACAAGATCCTCGTGAAGTTCCCGGAGTACAAGGAGGCCGCGCGCTCGTTCCGCCTGCCGGTGGGGCTCATGCTCGCGCAGCGCGCCTTCGCCGGCCTGTACGGCAACCTGCGCAACCTCGGCGCCAGGGTCAACGGCGGCGCGGTGCTCGCCCGGGCGATGGATCAGGGCGCGGGCTGAGCCGCGCGGCGCCGCGCGGCGCGGATCGTGTTCTCGAGCAGGCAGGCGCGCGTCATCGGGCCCACGCCGCCGGGCACCGGGGTGATCCAGCCGGCCCGCTCGGCCGCGGCCTCGAACCCCACGTCGCCGACGAGCGAGCCGTCGTCGCGCCGGTTGATCCCGACGTCGACGACCGCGGCGCCGGGCTTCACCCACTCGCCGCGGACCAGCCCCGGCACGCCCACGGCCGCGACGACGACGTCGGCCCTACCGATGACCGCGGCGAGATCGCGCGTCCGCGAGTGGCACACCGTGACCGTGGCGTGCCGCTGGAGCAGGAGGAGCGCCATCGGCTTGCCCACGATGGTCGAGCGGCCGACGACGACCGCGTCCGCGCCCGCGAGCGCCACCTTCGCCTCGTCGAGCAGCCGCATGCAGCCGCTCGGCGTGCACGCGACGAGCCCCGGCTCGCCCGCGACGAGCCGCCCGAGGTTCAAAGGGTGGAAGCCGTCGACGTCCTTGGCGGGATCGATCGCCGCGATCACCGCGCCCACGTCGAGGTGCGGCGGGATCGGGAGCTGGACGATCACGCCGTCGACCGCGTCGTCGGCGTTCAGCCGCGCGAGGAGGCCCAGGAGCGCGCCTGGCGCCGTGTCCGCGGGCAGCCGGTGCTCCTCGGAGACGAGCCCCGCCTTCTCGCAGTCGCGCCGCTTGTTGCGCACGTAGATCTCGCTCGCCGGATCCGCGCCGACGATGACGACGTGGAGCCCCGGGCGCCGGCCGGTCTGCGCGGCGAACGCCTCGGCCGCGGCCTTCACCTCGGCGCGGATCTTCTTGGCCAGCGCGTTCCCGTCGAGCAGCTGCATCTCAATCCTCCTCGGGCGACCCGCGCGCGAGCGCGGCGCCGGAGATGATACGCAAAGCCGTTCCCGGTGTCACCGGGGCTCACCCCGGCGGCGCTCGATCGCCGGCCCCACCGAGAGCACCGCGATCGCGGCGACGAGGAGCGCCACCCCCACGAGCTCGTTGACGGGCGGGCGCGGCTCGCCGAGCGCGACCCACAGGGCATAGCTCGCGACCACGCCGGCGAGCAGGCTGGAGATGCGGTTCACGGGCACGCAGAACGTGTTCTCCCGCTTGTCGAGCAGGATGAGGCCCCCGAAGATGCCGGTGCCCTGGGAGAGGATCCCGATGACCGCCGCGACGCCGACGATGCCGAGCGTCCACAACCCGGCGAGCCCCGTCGGCCCGGAGAAGCCCTGGGCGACGCCGTGGGCGAAGCCCGAGCCCTGCCCCACGCCCAGGCACGCGATGACGCCCAGCGAGAGCACCAGCACCGGGGTCGCCACCATCTGCTCCTCGACGAAGTAGCGCGTGCGCGCGTTCTCGTCGTCCGACTTGGCGAGCCGGGTCATGAAGCGTAGGCGCATGAAGTACGCCGCCAGGTAGATCGAGACGGTGAGGGCCGCGACGGCGGTGATGTCGTAGCTGACCTCGCCCAGGAAGAAGGCGCAGAGCAGCGAGAGGATGCTCAGCGCCAGGGCGACCCACGAGTACCACTTCACCTTGCGGCCGGAGAGCAGGTCGGTGACCGGCGCGATGATCAGCACCCCGCCGCGCATGAGCAGCATCATGAAGACGATCGACACGCCGGTGAAGGTGTAGGCGAGCGTCGTGGTGGGGATGACCGCCGCCGTGCCCAGGCCCGACAGCGCGGTCCAGATCCCGGGGACCGGGACGCTCAGGCCGAGGATCCTCTTGTGGGTCGCGTGCTTCCACCAGCCCAAGGCGCTGATGACCGAGAACATCATCAGCATCGAGGCGATCGCAGTGAGCGGCAAAAGCTCGCTGCCCGAGAGCCCCCGGTACTTGGTGAGGTACTTGGTGAGCGCGCTGTAGGGCGCGTAGCAGGCGAAGTAGCCGAAGGCGAACCACCAGATGCTCGGGAACTTCTTGGGAGGTTGGCCCATGACGGCCCATCCTCCCTCCGAAGGGCGGCTAGGGCAACGCATTAGGAGACACTTCGCCACAATCGGGCGCCGTCCTTCGCGTTGTTCGCCGTCCCGGGTCGGGATATAAGTGGAAGAATGCTGCACGAAGAGAAGATCGTCCTCATGACCGAGGACGAGCTCCTGGCCGCCGAGGTCGCGCGGATCCTGCACGACGTCGAGATCGGGGTCGTGCGGGCCACCGGCGCGGAGCACGCGCTCGGGATGGTCCGCGCGCTTCGCCCGAACCTCGTCCTCCTCGACGCCAAGCTCTCGTACTCCGGCGCGCTCGAGGCGTGCCGCGTCCTGCGCTCCGAGATCCCGTCGGCGGAGTTCGGCATCCTCGTGCTCGTGACCGACGCGGACGACCTCAGCATGGCGGATCTGCTCACGAACGGCGCGGACGACGTCGTGAGCCGGAAGCTCAAGCCCTGGGGCTTCAAGGCGCGCATCGCCTCGCACTCGCGGCGCATCCGGTCCGGCCGGTCGCTCGCGCACAAGGTGCGGGACTCCGAGAAGCTCGTGGAGATCACCTCGACGCTCGTCGGCGCGGGCGATCTCTTCGAGAGCCTGTACGCGGTGGCGTCGCTCCTCTCCGAGGAGCTCGACGTCACCCGGTGCTCCGTGGTCCTCGTCGGGCTGGAGCACAGCCTCGGCCTCGTCATCGCGTCGAGCGACGATCCGCAGATCCGCAGCCTGCCCATCGATCTGCGGCGCTACCCGGAGATCATGCGCGTGACCGAGGGGCGCGGGCCGCTCGTCGTGGCGGACGTCTCCGACTCCCAGATCCTGCAGACCGTGCTCCCCCGCCTCAAGAACGCGGACATCACCTCGGTCGCCCTCTTCCCGATCGCGCGCGACGAGGAGATCGTCGGCGTGATCTTCCTCAGGTTCGCCAAGAAGCGCGAGTCGTTCGAGGATCGCGAGCTCGTGTTCTGCCAGACCGTCGCCAACGCGACCGCCATCGCGCTGCGCAACCACGAGATCCTCCAGTCGCTGCACGCCAAGACCCAGGAGGTCGAGCAGGTGCAGAGCGAGGCCCGGAGCAGGCTCATGATGCTCGAGCCCTACTTCGACTTCTTCCACTCGTCGGTCGACGGCATGGTCGTGCTGAGCGACACCGGCGTCGTGCTGTTCGTGAACGCGCAGGGCTCGCGCATGCTCGGCTTCGGCGAGGAGCAGGTCCGGGGGGCGCCGTTCTCGGAGTTCCTGCACGTGGCGGACCGGTCGCGGCTCGAGGCGCTCATCGCGGACGCCTCTCCCGGCGGGGTCCGGCGCACCTCGGACTTCACGATCACGCGGGTCGAGGACGCCGATCGCGTGCTGTCGATCTCCGCCGGCGCGCTCGGCCGCGGGGGCATGACCCTGCTCACCATGCGGGACGTGACGGAGGATCGCGCCACTGCGCGCCACCTCGTCGAGGCCCGCGAGCGGCTCATCGAGAGCGAGAAGAAGTCCGCGATGATGGAGGTGGCCGGCGCCGCGGCCCACGAGCTGAACCAGCCGCTCACCTCGGTCATGACGAGCGTCGCGATGATGCGCCGGCTCCTGGCCGGGGACGACGAGCGTCCGCGCAAGCTCATGGAGACGGTCGAGCGCGAGGCGGAGCGCATGGCGTCGATCATCCGCCGCCTGAGCAAGCTCACCGAGTACACCACGAAGAGCTACGTGGGCACGGCGCGGATCATCGATCTCGATCGCGTCGCCGACGAGACCCAGCGCACCCCCACGGAGCGCCCGCGCACGGAGGGCGACTGATGGCCGTCGTCGAGTCCCCGAGCGACGCCCGCGTCCTCGAGTCCTTCATCGAGCTCTCCCACGCGCTGGGCCTCCAGATGCGCGAGGACGAGCTGGTCCGGGTCTTCTCGGACGTGTTCGAGGATCTCCTCCCCGGCCGGCTCGTCGCGATCCGGATAGCCGCCGACGAGGGCGGGGGCCTGAAGCTCGTCTACGCGAACGGCCGCCTCAAGGACGAGGAACGCGACGCGTTCCGCCTCACGGGCGGGGCGTTCGAGGGGCTGAAGCTCTCTTTCGAGGAGGAGGCGGGCGTGCTCGACGGGACGGGGGCCGAGCGGGCCGACGCGTACGCCGCGGTGTTCGTGAGCGGCGTCTCCGGCTTCGAGGTGGCGCTCTGCGACAGGAAGCGGTTCTACGGCGCGATCAACGTGGAGTACCCGGAAGCGGACGGCGCCCCGCGCGAGGCGGATCGGCGCATCGCGGTGCCGCTCGCGCACCAGATGTGCGCCGCGCTGCGCAACACGCGGCTGATCGCCGAGACGGTGTTCCTCAAGGAGTACCTCGAGAAGCTCCTCGACAACGCCAACGCCCCGGTGATCGTCGCCGATCGCCACGGCCGGATCACCGTGGTCAACAAGGCCGTGGAGCGCCAGACCGGCTACTCCCGGGAGGGGATCCTCGGCACCGACTTCACCTCGCTCGTGCCGGAGGCCGATCGGGCACGGCTCCTGCCGCTCGTCATCTCGGCGATGCGCGGCGAGCCCGCCAACGCCATCGAGGTCCGCATCGCCAAGCCGGACGCCAAGGGGTTCGCGCACATCGCCTTCAACACGGCGCCGATCCTCTCCGCGTACGGCGAGCTCGACGCGGTCATCTTCGTCGGCCAGGATCTCACCGAGGTGCGCGAGCTGCAGAAGCAGGTCATCCATACGGAGAAGCTCGCCACCCTCGGGCAGGTGGCCGCGGGCGTCGCGCACGAGCTGAACAACCCGTTGACGTCGATCACCGTCTACACGAACTACCTCTACAAGAAGCTCGCCGGTGCGATCGACGACGCCGATCTCGCGAAGCTCGGCCGGGTCCGCGACGCCGCCGAGCGCATCCAGTCGTTCTCCCGCGATCTCGTGACCTACGCGCGCCCGTCCGGCGAGGAGCCGACGCTGATCGGCGTGGAGGAGCTCGTCGGGCGCTCCCTGTCGTTCTGCGAGCACCTCATCGGCGAGAGCGAGGCCGACGTCTCGCTCGACGTCGCGTCGAACCTGCCGCCGGTGTACGGCATCCGCGGCCAGCTCGAGCAGGTCTGCGTGAACCTCCTCACGAACGCCTGCCACGCCCTGCCGGACGAGGGCGGCAGGATCTCCATCACGGCGCGGCAGCGCGGCGACGATCGCATCGAGATCGTCTTCTCGGACACCGGGCGGGGCATCCCCGAGGAGAACCTCGAGCGGGTCTTCGAGCCGTTCTTCTCGACCAAGGACCAGGGCGAGGGCACCGGGCTCGGGCTCTCGATCGTGCGCAACATCCTGGTCAACCACGACGGCGAGATCTCGGTCGCGAGCGAGATCGACCGAGGGACGACCTTCACGGTCGTCCTCTACGCCGGCTGACACCGCACCGCGGCGGCCGCGCCCGATTTCTCCGCCACCCGCCGGCGGCCGCGCCGGATCGCGGCGACGATCGCCCCGGTTCTCCCGCGCATCACCCGCGACGCCGACGTGGCCCGGTTTCTGCTAAGGAGCGCAGTATGACACACGGCACGACGATTCTCGGGAAGATTGCCGCGCTCGGGCTCGCGGCGTCGATCGCCTGCGGTGACCCATGGGACGACGGCGCCGCGGGCTGTTGGGGCGCGTTCTGCTACGCCCCCTCCAACGTCGATCCCGACGTCCTCGACGGGACGCTGTCGGACCTGATCTTCGAGGGGAGCGCGTGCGCGTCGGCCGCGCGGATCGACACGGACGACTGCCGCGTGGACTGCGCCGCCGGCGCCCGCTGCGAGATCGACCTCCTGCCCGACGGCGGCGAGGTCGCGGTGCTCGCGGTCGCGCGGTTCGCGGTCCTCGACGACATCGACGTGGAGATCGTGGGAGCGCGCCCCCTCGCGGTGCTCGCCGCGGGGGAGGTCGAGATCCGCGGATCGATCTCGGCGATCGATCCGATCTTCCACTTCAACGGTTGCGGCGGCGGCTACGGCTGCGGGTTCACGACCGAACCCGTCTCGGGCGACGGGCCGGGGGGCGGCGGCGCGAGCTACGGCTCGGGCGGCGCCGGCGGCGGCGGGCACTGCGGTGCCGGCGGCGCCGGCGGGAACGGGACGGACGGCTCCCTCTCACCGGGGGAAGGGGGCGGGACCTATGGCCACGCTTCGATAGTCCCGCTCGCGGGCGGCTCCGCGGGCGGAAAGCGTTCGCTCGGGACCGGCGGCGCGGGCGGCGGCGCCATCCAGATCTCGTCCGCGGTCGCCATCTCGATCGCCGAGGGCGGCTCCATCAACATGTCCGGCCACGGCGGCAAGGGAAACGCGGGCGGGGGCGGAGGGGCCGGAGGGGCGATCCTGCTCGAGGCGCCGCAGGTCCTCGTCGCGGGAGCCCTCGCCGCGAACGGCGGGGGTGGCGGCTCGGGCGGCCTCTTCGGCGACGGCATGCCCGGGCAGGACGGGGCAGAGCCCGCGGCGGGCGGCGTGTCGGCTGACGGCGCCTCGGGCGGCGACGGCGCGTATGGCGGCGCGATCGCCGGCGCGAAGGGCGGCGCCTTCGCCGGGGGCATCAGCGGGGGGGGCGGCGGCGGCGGCGGCGGGTGGATTCGGATCAACACCGCCGACGGGAACGCGCAAGTGCAAGGCGTCGTGTCGCCGTCGCTCGCGTCCGGTTGCGCATCGGTGGGCGAGATCGCGGCCCCGTGAACCCCGAGAGGCCGTCGGGAATGCGGAGCTTTGCCGAAGCGTTTCCCGCCAATCGGAGGTCGAACATGAGGCTCTTGCTGGTTCGGGCCCTTCTCGTCGCCGCCGTCGTCGCGCTGGCCGGGTGCGATCACGCGACGAAATACGCGGCCAAGGCCGAGCTCGAGGGCGCACAGCCCAAACCCGTGATAGGCGACGTCGTGCGGCTCGACTACGTCGAGAACCGCGACACCGGGTTCGGGCTCTTGCGGTGGATCGAGCCCGAGCCGCGGCTGCCCATCATCCTCGCGCTCCAGTCGCTCGGCGCGATCGTGCTGGCCGTGGCGCTCCTGCGGCGCCGGGCGCTCGATCTCTACGCCGCGGCGTTCGCGCTCGTCCTCGCGGGCGCGCTCGGCAACCTCACGGATCGTCTGCTCCGCGGCTACGTCGTGGACTTCATCCGCGTGCCGTACTGGCCGGTGTTCAACCTCGCGGACATCTGGATCACGGCAGGCCTCGGCCTCCTCGTCCTCGCGTATCTCGGTATCCTGCCGAGGCGCAGGGCCGGAGCCGAGGCGCAACCGTAGACTGCCTACTTCTTCTTCCGCCGATCGCGCTTGGCGACGACATCGTAGGGTCGCGACTCAGGCGGTCGGCACGTCAGCCGTTCGAGGAGGAGATCCTCGACGTCCCTCCGACCATCGATCACGGTGAGGATGTAAACGTCGCGCCCGTGCATTCTGTAGACGATTCGGTACGGGCGTACGACGAGCTCGCGGTATGCAACGATTCCGTTCTCGGCGAGCTCGGGAACGACGCGCCCGCGTTCCGGAAATCGAACGAAGCCGTCTGTCGCGCCTCGGATCTTCGAAAGCACCTTCCGGGCGTTCAGCGGCGCATCCGCCGCGATGAAACGCACTATCGCGTCGAGATCTAGGGCTGCCGACTCGGTCCACACGACCTTGTGCGTCGTCCGGGGCAACGCCGCCTCACCCCTCCTCGATGGACCGCGACGCGCGCGCGAACGCCTCGTCCGTCGAGAGCAGGCGCCCGGCCGCCACGTCGTCCTCGGAAAGCGAGACCAGCCTCATGAGCGCCATCGCCTCGCGCCACCTGTCGTACGCGCTCACGTCCATCACGACGACCTTCGCCTCGCCGTTCTGCGTGATCACCATCGGCCTGCCGCCAGCGGCGACGTCGCGGACCAGATCCGCCGTGTGGTTCTTCAGATAGGTGATCGGCTTCACGCGCTGTTCGAGCCGCATCGGGCACCTCCTCGGTACAGGTCAGAATTTAGTACGGAATAAGGATCTTGGCAACGTCGCCGACGGCCCCGACAAAAAAAACGGCCCCGGGTCGCCCCGAGGCCGTCGTGTCGATCAGGTCGGCTGCGGACGCATCGCTCTAGCGGGCGCGGCGCGCGGCGCCCCTACTTCTTGCGCGGGTCGTTCTTGATCAGGTCCTCGACCACCGACGGATCGGCGAGCGTCGAGGTGTCCCCGATCGAGCCGAGCTCGCACTCCGCGATCTTGCGCAGGATGCGGCGCATGATCTTGCCCGAGCGGGTCTTCGGCAGGCCGGGCGCCCAGTGGATCTGGTCCGGCGCCGCGTGCGCGCCGATCTCCTTGCGGACGTGCGCGACGAGCTCCTTCTTGAGGGCGTCCGAGTACTCCTCGCCGACGTTCAGCGTGACGTACGCGTAGATGCCCTGGCCCTTGATCTCGTGCGGGTAGCCGACGACCGCCGCCTCGGCGACCTTGGGGTGCGACACGAGCGCGCTCTCGACCTCGGCCGTGCCGAGCCTGTGCCCGGAGACGTTGATGACGTCGTCCACGCGGCCCGTGATCCAGTAGTAGCCGTCCTCGTCGCGGCGGCAGCCGTCGCCCGTGAAGTACAGCCCCTTGAACATCTCGAAGTAGGTCTTCTCGAACCTCTCGTGATCGCCGTACACCGTGCGCATCAGGCCCGGCCACGGGCGCCGGATCGCCAGGATGCCGCTGCAGGCGCCGGTGAGCTCCTTGCCCTGGTCGTCGAGCACGACGGGATCGACGCCGAAGAACGGCAGGGTCGCCGAGCCGGGCTTGGTGCCCCACGCGCCCGGGAGCGGGGTGATCAGGATGCCGCCGGTCTCGGTCTGCCACCAGGTGTCCACGATCGGGCACTTCTCGTGGCCGACGTTCTTGTTGTACCAGAGCCACGCCTCGGGGTTGATGGGCTCGCCCACGGAGCCGAGCAGCTTGAGCGACGCGAGGCTGTGCTTGGCCGGCCACTTTTCACCCTGGGCCATGAGCGCCCGGATGGCGGTCGGCGCGGTGTAGAACTGGGTCACCTTGTGCTTGTCGACGACGGCCCAGAACCGATCCGGCTCCGGGTAGGTCGGGACGCCCTCGAACATGACGGAGATCGCGCCGTTCTGGAGCGGCCCGTAGACGATGTACGAGTGGCCGGTCACCCAGCCGATGTCCGCCGTGCACCAGAACACGTCGCCGTCGTGGTAGTCGAAAATGTACTTGTGGGAGACCGCCGTGTAGACCATGTACCCGCCCACCGTGTGCAGCACGCCCTTGGGCTTGCCGGTGGAGCCGGACGTGTACAGGATGAACAGCGGATCCTCGGCGTCCATCACCTCGGGCTCGCACTTCGCGTCGACCTTCGCCATCTCGTCGTCCCACCAGCTGTCGCGGCCGGCCTGCATCGGGACCTGCTCGCCGGTGCGCTTCACGACGATGATCTTCTCGACCTTCGTGCCCTCCCCGGCGGCCTTCTCGGCGGCCTTGTCCGCGTTCGTCTTCATCGGCACGTCCTGCTTCGGGCCGCGCAGGCCGGTGTCCTGCGTGACGACGAGCTTGCACGTGGAGTCGACGATGCGGTCGGAGAGCGAGTCCGGCGAGAACGCGCCGAACACGATCGAGTGGATGGCGCCGATGCGGGCGCACGCGAGCATCGACACCGCGAGCTCGGGGATCATCTGCATGTAGAGGCTGACGCGATCGCCCTTCTTCACGCCGTGGGCCTTGAGCACATTCGCGAACTTGCAGACCTGCTCGTGCAGCTCGCGGTAGGTGAGCTTCCGATCCGTGCCGGGCTGGTTGCCCTCCCAGATCAGGGCGACCTGATCGCCGCGCTTCGCGAGGTGCCGATCGAGGCAGTTGTAGGAGATGTTCGTCTTGCCGCCGCGGAACCACTCGATCTTCACGCGACCCTTGCTCATGTCGAAGTTGTAATCCATGACCTTGTCCCACTTCTTGTACCAGTGGAACTGCGACGCCATCTCACCCCAGAACCCCTCGGGGTCGTCGAGCGAGCTCTTGTACATCTTCATGTACTCGTCCTTCGACTTGACCCACGCCTTCTCGCGGAACGCCGGATTCGGTTCGAACATCTTGTCTGCCATGGATTCGCTCCTTGTGTCCTCGGGCGCGCGTGCGCCTCACAGAATGAGCAGCCTCGAAGCCGCTGCGGTTTGTTCTCTTTTGTGGTCGTCGCTCCGGAAAAAACAAAACCGGCCCGAGCGCGAAACATAAGGTTTTTCGCCGAGGCGGTCACTATCTAATCGAAACGATTTTGCCCTCCCCATGATATTTGTCATGGGATCAGGCGGGATACTTGACGACGAGGTGGTCGCCCACGAACAGGGCGTTTAGGCCCGTGGTCAGGAAGCACTTCAGCGCGTCCTCCGCCGAGTGCACGATGGGCTCGCCGCGGATGTTGAACGACGTGTTGAGCACGACGGGGACGCCCGTCAGCTCGCCCATTTCGACGAGGAGCTCGTGGTACAGGGGGTTCTGCCCGCGGCTGACCGTCTGCACGCGCGCCGTGCCGTCCACGTGGGTGATTGCGGCGAGCGCCTCGAGCTTCGAAGGCAGCGTGCGGTAGGCACGCAGCATGTACGGCGAAGGCACGCTGCTCGAAAACAGCTCGCCGCAGGCCTCCTCGACGACCGACGGCGCGTACGGCCGGAAGCTCTCGCGGAACTTCACCTCCGCGTTCAGGCGGTCCTTCATGTCGGCGATCCCGGGGTGCGCGAGGATCGAGCGGTTGCCGAGCGCGCGCGGGCCGAACTCGGCGCGGCCCTGGAACCAGCCGATCACGGCCCCGTCCGCGATCATGCGCGCGGCGGTGCGCGCCGGGCCCTGGACCTTCGAATGCCGAACGCCGGCCTTCTCGAACGCCCTCAACGTCTCCCGCTCGTCCGAGGCCGGCCCGAGGTACTCGCTCGCGACGGCGCCGCTGCGCGGGCGGCCGTGGATGGCGTGCGTCGCGTACAGCGCCGCGCCGACGCTGGTGCCCGCGTCACCCGCCGCGGGATAGAAGAAGTACTCGTCGAACGGCCCCTCCGCGGCGATCCTGCCGTTCGCCACGCAGTTCAGGCCGACGCCGCCGGCGACGCAGAGGCGCGCGCTCCCCGTCTTCTCCTTCGCGAGGCGCGCGAGGTGCAGCAGCGCCTCCTCGGTCGCCGCCTGCACCGCGTAGGAGATGTCCATGTGCCGCTGATCGAGCGGACCCTCGGGCGCCCGCGCCGGGCCGAGCCTTTCCACGAGCTTGCGCGCGTACCGCGTCGGGCCGTCCCGGAAGTAGTCGAAGTACGAGAGATCCGTCTCGAACCCCCGGTCGGTCAGCCGGATCATCTCCCGGATCGCGGCGGACCACTCGCTCGGCCCGCCGTAGGAGGCGAGGCCCATCACCTTTCCCTCTCCGCTGTTCGGCCGGAAGCCGAGGTACTGGGTGAAGGCGGCGTAGAACGACCCGAGGGAGTGGGGAAAGTCCACGGAGATCACGGGGTCGATCCGCGCCCCGCGGGCCGCGTAGACGCCCGTCGACTGGCGCTCGCCGTAGCCGTCCACGGTGAGGATCGCCGCCTCGTCGAACGGTGAGGTGAAGAACGCCGCGGCGGCGTGGCACACGTGGTGGGTGACGTAGTGGATCGCGAGCTTCCTCCCCGACTCGAACCGCAGCACCTGATCGATCGCCGCGACCCGCTCGTCGCCGCGCCTGGCGAGCAGCGAGGTGGGCACGTTGTACAGGTACTCGAGCGGGTTCCGCGGCGTCGCGACGAGGCGGCGCGCGGGCGCTTCCGCGTGGACGCCCGGGTTCCAGAAGAAGGCGACGGCGTCGAGGTCCAGCAGATCGACCCCCGCGTGCTCGAGGCAGAACCCGATCGCGCGTTGCGGGAACGCCGCGTCGTGCTTCAACCGGGAGAAGCGCTCCTCCTGGCTGGCGGCCGTGGCGACGCCGTCGTGCACGATGGCCGCCGCGGAATCGTTCGAGAAGTTGACGCCGAGGATCTTCATCTGGCGCTCGCTTTCACGCGTTCCCTCACGGCGCCAGCCGTGCGGGGATCGCCTCCACCGCGGCCCGGACGATCTGCGTCGTGCTCGCGGTCTCGTCCCGGATCACGACGAGGGCGCAGCGGGCCCCGAGCAGCATGAAGTAGCGCACCTCCATCACCCGCCCCTAGGTGTCGCCGAGCGCCACGGCCGCGATCTCGCCGAGCGGGAGCAGATCGGTCACGCGGGGGCTCAGGTCGGAGACGACGCACGACACGGCCGCGAGCGTGTCCGGCTCCAGCGGGTCGCCGGCCGCGTCCACGACGAGCCCCTGGTCGTCCGCGACGAGCGCCACGTGCACGCCGTCCTGCGCGACGAGGCCGTCGAGCACCGCGGTGAGCGTCTCGCCCTGGAACACCGCCGCCGCGGCCGCGCCCCCGGCGTCCGCGCCCTTGGTCCGCAGGTCGGCCGCCTCGGCCTGCGCGACCGACAGCTCGGCCTCGAGGTCCGCCATCCGCTCCTTGCGATCCCGGAGCTCGCCGCGCAGCTTCTCGCAGGTCACGGCGAGCCCCTCGAGCTCGACGCTGTGCCGCAGCTCGACGTCCGAGATCGTGGTCTCGGCGAGCTCGGCCGGCGGCAACGGTTGCGCGTTCAGCGCCCGGATCTGGCCCTCGAGCGCCATGATGCTCTGCCGGAGCCGGTACCTCTCGCGGGAGGTGTCGGTGCGCAGCCGCCTCTCCAGGACCAGCGCCTCGGAGAGCTTCTGCACGGCGGAGGCGTCGACGCCGTCCTCGGCGGCGCGCTGCCGGTACAGGACCCCGGCGAAGAAGCCCCCCACGGTCAGGATCACCGCGACGGCGAGCCCGACCGCCACCACGGATCCGTGAGCGAGGATCGCGAGCCCTTCGATGTGGAGCAGCAGCACCCCCAGACCGACCGTGGCCGACGCGGCCAGCACGAGCGAGACGGCGACGTGGACGCGCTTCAAGGCGCGGTCCTCCCGGCGTACAGCGGCGGCCGTCGATCGATGAACGTGCGGAGCTTGAGCTCCCTAAGCCAGATCTTCTCCTGGCGGATCATCTCCTCCTGCACGAGCTGGTTGAGGATCCGCTGCCGCACGTCGGCGAACGGCTGCACGCCGAGCTCCTCCCGGGCGAGCAGCTTCACGACGTGGAACCCGGAGGGCGTGCGCAACGGTCCGCTGACCTCGCCCGGCTCGAGGTCGACGAACACCCGATCGAGCGCCGGGATCTCGCCCGGCTTGCGCACCCCGAGCCCGCCGCCGCGCTTCGCCGTCGCCGCGTCGTCGGAGCTCCCCTCGGCGACCGCCTCGAAGCTTTCGCCCGCGTCGATCCGCGCCCGGATCTCCTCGGCCCGCTTCTTCGCCCGCGCCACCTCCATCGCGCGCGCTCCCGGCGGCACGCGGACGAGGACGTGCGCCCCCTCGAACCAGCCCGACGCGCGCACGTCGCGCACGAGGCCGTTGTAGTACTCGCGGGCCTCGGTGTCCGAGATCTTGACGCGCCCGCGGACCTTCAGGTTGATCACCTTGAACTTCAGGAGATCGCGCCGCATCTGCGACCTATACTCCAGCATGTCCATGCCGCGCTTCGCGATCTCGCGCTCGAACACCTCGCGGTCGACCCCGTTCTCCCGGATGACGTTCGCGATCGCGGCCTCGACCTCCTCGGAGCTGACGGTCAGCTTGATCTCCGCGGCCTGCTGCCCGACGAGGATCTCGTCGATCATCGACTCGAGCACCTCGCGGAGCACCTCGTGCCTCTGGGCGCCCAAAGGAGGCTTCCCGCCGCCCTGCCGGGCCATCGCCTCGAGCTCCGCGAACACCGGGCCGGATCGATCCACGACCTCGCTGAGCAGGATGATCTCCTTTCCGACGACCGCGGCGATGCCGTCGACCATGGCGCCGGGCGCGGCCGGGCTCGCGGCCGGGAGCGCCGCGCAGACCGCCGCCGCCGCCGCGATCAGCGCCGGGCGAACGACGGGGTTTCTCGGGCGCACTGGCACGGCGACCGCCTACTCTCCGGGCTTCGGCTCCCGGATCGGCGCCTCCTCGTCCCCGGGCATGCCCATCGGATCGTGTGGGCCGTCGAGCCCGGGCGGCGCGTTCCCGGTCTCGCCGGGCGCTCCGGAGGTGTCGACCTCGAGCTTCGCGAGGTTCTCCTCGTAGATCTCGATCTTGGCCTTGGCCTTGAGATCCGCGATGAACTTGTCCATCGCCTCGCGCCGCTTGTCGCGCAGGAGGCGGTTCTCGATGAGCTTCTTCACGCTCTCGAACGATCGGTTCATCTCCGGCTTCTGGTTCGTCAGCTTGACGACGTGGTAGCCGGCCTCGGTCTTGATAGGCTTCTCGGTGATGTCGCCGACCTTCTGGAGCGCCCACGCGGCCTCGGCGACCTCCTTGGGCACGACCGGCTCGTCCTCGCGCCGCTCCGCGGGCTTGGAGAAGTAGCCGAGATCGCCGCCGCGATCCTTCGTCTGCGCGTCCGTGGAGAGCTCCTTCGCCTTGTCGCGGAAGAGCTTCCGATCGTCGCCCTTGCCCTTGAGCTCGCCTATCAGCTTCTCGGCCTGGGCCGCCGTGGCGACCACGATCTGGCTCGCGCGGATCTGCGCCGGCCTGCGGTACTTGTCGATCTCCTTTTCGTACTCGGCCTTGAGGAGCGCCTCGTCCACGGTCGTGGGTAGCACGTTCTTCTCGAGATCGTTCTTCACCATCAGGCGGATCATCACCTGCTTGATGGTGCGCTGCACCTCGGGATCGTTCCCGAGCCCCTGTTTCTCCGCCTCCTGGGACAGAAGCTCGATGCGGATCAGCTTCTGCAGGAACTCCTTGCGCTTCTCGGGCGCGGCCCAGCGCCTGCGGATGTACGGCGACAGCCTGTTGATCTGGTCCGTGACGTCGCCGACCGTGATCGTGCGATCGCCCACCTTGGCCACGACCTCGGCCGCCTGCTCGGGCGTGAGCCCCTGCGGCAGCTTCTCGTCCGCCGCCGCGTCCTTCGGCCCGTCGACCTTCTTCCCGTCGTCCTTGCCGCCGCACCCCGCGAGGAGCGGGAGCGCCGCCAGAACGAGAACCCCTGCGAACCTCATCGACCAGCGTGCCATGAACAGCTCCTTGATCGTGTTTTTTCCCATGAGATCAGCCGGTTTATATCGCATATGTCGAATAACCGTACAACCTCCTTTACGCGGCGCCGGCCGCAAGCGCGCGAAGGGTCCGGATCGCCGCCGGGGCGCCGCCCTCGCCGTCCTTCGCGAACGCCACGACGAGCTTCAGGTCGTCCGTGAGCCGCGCCGCGCCCTCGGCCCTGCGCACGAGCTCGACGACGGTCTCGGGCGAGACCCGGGAGTCGACGCCGAGGTGGATCACGAGCCTCCGGGCGCTCAGCTCGACGCCCGCCACGCGCAGCGCGCGCGCGAGCGCCTTGATCTTCATCCCCTCCACCGCGAGCCCGGCCGGCGGCGGCAGCGCGCCGAAGAGGTCGATCAGCTCGGCCGCGATCCCCTCGACCTCCGCCTCGGAAGGCGCCGAGGCGAGCCGCTTGTAGTACTTCAACCGCTGCCCGACGTCCGGGATGTACTCCTCCGGGAAGTAGCCCGGCTCCTCGAACGTCATCTCCGGTTCGAGCTCTGCGGCGACGGGCTCGCCCCGCAGCCGCGCGGTCGCCTCTGCGAGCAGCTCGACGTACATCTCGAACCCCACGCCCGCGACGTCGCCCGACTGCTCGGCCCCGAGCAGGTTGCCGGCGCCGCGGAGCTCGAGATCCATCGTCGCCAGCGAGAAGCCGGCGCCGAGATCGGTGTACCGGGCGAGCGCCTCGACCCGCTCGCGCGCGTCGTCGGTCAAGGAGGCGATCGGCGGGACGACGAGGTAGGCGTAAGCCTGGACCGGGCTCCGGCCCACGCGGCCGCGGAGCTGGTAGAGCTGCGCGAGCCCGAACGTGTCCGCCCGGTCGATGATGATCGTGTTGGCGCGCGGGATGTCGAGGCCGCTCTCGATGATCGCCGTGCACACGAGGACGTCGGAGCCGCCGGCCACGAACTCGAGCATCACGCGCTCGAGATCCTCCTCGCGCATCTGGCCGTGGCCGATCGCGAGCCGCGCCGTCGGGACGAGCGCCGCGACGCGCTCGGCGACGCGCCCGATGTCCCGCACGCGGTTGTGGACGAAGAAGACCTGGCCGCCGCGCGCGATCTCGCGCTCGATCGCCGTCCGGAGAAGCTCCGGATCGTCGTGGCAGACGAGCGTGCGGACCGGGCGGCGATCCATGGGCGCGGTCGCGATGAGCGAGAGATCCCGCAGCCCCGCGAACGCCATGTGCAGCGTGCGCGGGATCGGCGTCGCGGTCATCACCATCGTGTCGACCGAGCTCTTGAGCGCCCGGATCCGCTCCTTGTGCGCCACGCCGAACCTGTGCTCCTCGTCCACGACCAGCAGCCCGAGCCGCTTGAAGTGGACGTCCTTGGACAGGAGGCGGTGGGTGCCGATCGCGATGTCCACGGTGCCGTCCTTCAGCCCGAGGGCGATGGCGGCGTTCTCGGCGTCCGTCCGGAACCGGCTCATCATCTCGACGCGGACCGGGTAGCCCGCGAACCGCGCCGCGAAGCTCTGGAAGTGCTGCTGGGCGAGCACGGTCGTCGGGACGAGCACCGCGACCTGCCTCCCGGACATGACGGCGCGGAACGCGGCGCGCAGGGCGACCTCGGTCTTGCCGAACCCGACGTCGCCGCACACGAGCCGGTCCATCGCCCGCGGCCCCTCGAGATCGGCCATCACCTCGTCGACGGCGCGCGCCTGATCCGGGGTCTCCTCGAACGGGAACGCCGCCTCGAACTCGCGGTAGAGCGCGTCCGCGGCCGGCAGCGGCGGCTTCTGGGCGACCTCTCGCTTCGCGTACAGATCGAGGAGCTTCGCCGCGAGCTCGAGCGCGCTTCGCGAGGCCTTGTCGCGCGTCTTCGAGAACGTCTGGCCGCCGAGCTTGTCGAGGCGCGCGGGCCCCTCGCCCTCGCTCCTGTACTTCTGCACGCCGCTCAGGCGGTGGATCGGGACGTACAGCTTGTCGCCGTCGCGGTAGACGACGAGGAGGAAGTCGACCTCGGCGTCCCGGACGCGCTGCCGCACGAGCCCCTCGTACCGGCCGACGCCGTGCTCGCGGTGCACGACGAGGTCGCCGGGCGTGAGCGCGCTCAGGTCGGCGAACGCGGTCCGCGCCGCGCGCGCGGTGGGGTGCCGGCGCGCCCTGCGGCCGAAGATCTCCTCCTCCGCGATCCAGCACAGGCCGTCGGCGGGGAGCGCGCAACCGCGGGACAGCTCCCCGACGACCACCTCGACGTGCGGCGGCGAGAGGGCGAGGTCGGCGGCCGCGACCGCGACCGCGAGGCCGCGCTCGCGCAGCATCGATCCGAGGCGATCCGCGAGCCCCTTCGTGTGCGCGACGATCGCCGTGCGGTACCCCTCCTCGACGAGCCCCTCGAGGTGCCGCACGAGCGGCGTGAGGACGTCGGCCACGGTGCCGAGCTGGGACGTCCGGCGCAGCCTCTCGCCGAGCTCGGCCGTGCCCTCGGCGCAGAGGTCGAAAGGTTCCGCGCACGTCTCGAGCGCGCCGAGCCCCTCGCCCGTCACGGCGATCCTGTGCGCCGCCACCCGGAGCCGCGCCATCACCACCGCCTCGGCCTCGGCCGGCGCGATCGCGTGCTGCTCGGGCGGGAACCCGGGCTCCTTCCGCTCGACGCGCCGCGCGTACTCCTCGGCGAGCGCCGCGGCGCTCTTCTGCCACGCCATCCGCACGCCGGCCGAGTCGTCGGCGCAGCACACGGCGCCTTCCGGGAGGTACGAGAAGAGATCGCCGAGCGGCGCGTGGAACGCCGGCGCGAACCCCTCGGCGCCGACGAACAGCCGACCCTCGAGCAGCTCCGCGATCAGGCGCTCGGTCCGCGCGGTCGGCAGATCGACCTCGTCGCACGCCGCCCGTATCCGCGCCGCTGCCGCCGCGCTCTCCTCTCCTCCCGAGGGCCGCATCGCGAGCCGCGCCGGGTGGATCCACGCCCCGTCGAGCTCCTCGCCCCCGGCCTGGGTCTCGGGATCGATCGCGCGCAACCTCTCCACCTCGTCGCCGTCGAGCTCGATCCGGACCGGCCGCTCGAGGTAGGGCGGGAAGAGATCGACCACGCTGCCGCGGAGCGCGTACGTCCCGGGCTCTTCGACGAGCGGCGTCCTCGCGTAGCCCGCGCGCTCGAGCGCCGCCGCGAGGACGTCCCGCGAGATGACGTCGCCGCGGCCGATGGGCAGGCACGCGTCCTCGAACTCCCGGCGGGGGGCGATCCGGCGCAGGAGCGCGTCCGCCGGAACCACGAGGAAACGCCACCGCCGCTCCACGGCGAGGCGGAAGAGGACCGCCGAGCGGCGCATCGCGAAGCGCCGGTCCGGCACCAGGGCGTCGTACGGGCCGAGTTCGTACCCGGGGAAGAACACGATCCCGCCCCGCTCGTGCCCGCGCGCCGCGGCGTGGAACTCCAGGTCGTGGACGATCTCCCGGGCGCGATCGGCGTCCTCCGCCACGACGACCATCGGCGCGCCGATCTCCTCCTGGACCGCCACGAGCGCCGCCTGCAGGGCGCTCCCGCGCGCACCGACGAGATCGATCCGGGCCTCGCGCGCCGCGGCGGCGATCGCGGCCAGGCGGGATCCGCTGCCGACGTGCGGTATCGCAATCGGCGTTCCAACGGGCTGGTCGGGGCGGATCAAGGTGTGCTCCGGGAGGTCGTGTCCGGCGCTGTCGCCGCGCGTGCCGCGCGATCAGCCGTAGGGATCCTCCTCGATGTCGCCGGTCTTCTTCGGCGGCTCCGGCTTCGGCTCGGCCTTCGGCTCGGCCTTCGGCTCGGCCTTCGGCTCGGCCTTCGGCTCCGGCTTCGGCTCGGCCTTCGGCTCGGCCTTCGGCTCGGC
>JALNZK010000097.1 GCA_023229365.1 Pseudomonadota bacterium
CGAGGCTCGGCGCCGTGATGGGCGGGATGTCCGGCCCGGCGATCCGCCCCCTCGCGGTCCGGCTGATCTACGAGGTGCACCGCGCGGTCCCCGCGATCCCGATCATCGGCATCGGCGGCGTGACGTGCCTGCGCGACGCGCTGGAGCTCATGCTCGCCGGGGCGTCCGCGATCCAGGTGGGCACCGCGAGCACCTCGAACCCGCTGACGTGCATCGAGATCATCGACGCGATGGAGGAGTACTTCACCGCTCGGGACATCCGCCCCGCGGACATCGTCGGACAGGTCCGGATCGACTAACGCTTCCCGCTCGTCGGCAGGAGCCCCGCGATCATCCCGAAGCCGAACACCGTGTGGATCGTCGCGTAACAGATCGCGTTGTGCGCGAAGGTCGACGGGTGGCCGAGGCTGTAGGCGGCGGTCGCGATCGCGTACGCGCCCAGCGGCGCGGCGTTCAGGGGGCAGACGCACACGAGCCCCGGCAGGCAGGCGAGGTACCCCGCGAAGGCGAGCGGCGCGAGGTGCACGGCCCTGAAGCGCCTATGCTGGATCATCATCCGGGAGCGCGCGACGCCGTAGCTCCACATCTGCCTGGCGAGCTTGCGCCAGCTGCGCCGCGCGAAGTAGGTCGACTCGATCGACGGGTCGAACAGGATGCGGTAGCCGGCCTTGCGGATCCGCTCGCTCAGCTCGCCGTCCTGGCCGATCAGGTACTCGGTGTCGAACTTCCCGACCGCGTCGAACACCTCGCGCCTGTAGATCCCGAACATCACGGTGTCGACGAACTGACGCTTCGAGGAGTAGCGGTACTGGGAGACGCCGCCGCCCCAGAAGGTGCCGATCACGTAGCCGATCGCCTCGGCGAACCTGTCCCCCTCCCCGCCCTCAGGCAGCGCGTTGACGATCTTGCCGCCCGCGAGCATCACGTCGTCGGGCGCGCCCGTGATGGCGTCGTAGCTCGCCTGGAGCCACGTCTCGCTCACCTCGCTGTGCGCGCCGAGGATGACGACGTACGCGCCCCGGGCGGCGTCGAGCCCGCGGTTGAAGGCGAACGGCGTGCGGCGCTCCGGGTTGTCGAGCAGCCGGATCTCCGGTCCGCCCGCCCTGCCCCGCAGCTCGGCGCGCACCGCCTCCACCTCGCGGCGCGTGCCGTCCTTCGACATCCCGTCCAGTACGAGCACCTCGAAGGCGAGCTCGGTGCGCGAGGCGGCGAGGGAGCGCAGGCACCGGCCGACGAAGCGCTCCTCGTCGTACGTCGGCACGATGACGCTGACGTCCACCGCGCGCGCGGCCTTCTTCTCAGCCTTCGGCACGGACGAACTCCGCGATCGCCGCGACGACGGACGCCTGCTGCTGCGCCGTGAGCTCCGGGTAGAGCGGCAGGGAGAGCACCTCGTCCGCCGCGCGCTCGGTCCGCGGCAGGGAGCCGCGCCGGACGCCGAGGTGCGCGTACGCGCGCTGCAGGTGCAGCGGGATCGGGTAGTGGATGCCGCAGCCGATCCCCTCGGCCTCGAGGTGCGCCTGGAGCGCGTCGCGCCGGACCGCGCGGACGACGTACATGTAGAACGGGTGGAACGCCCAGTCGCGCACCTGCGGCGTGCCGACGAGCCCCGCGAGCGCCGCGTCGTAGGAGGCCGCGATGCGCCGGCGCGCCGCGATCCACCCGTCGACGTGCGCGAGCTTGACCGTGAGGATCTTTGCCTGGAGCGCGTCGAGCCGCGCGTTGCAGCCGACCGAGGCGCTCTCGTGCTTCGAGATCCGCCCGTGATCCCGCGTCCGCGCGATCGAGTCCGCGAGCGCCGCGTCGTCCGTGACGACCGCCCCGGCGTCGCCGAACGCCCCGAGGATCTTGGCCGGGAACATCGAGAAGCAACCGATCCGCCCGATCGTCCCGAGCGTCCGCCCCTTGTACTTCCCGCCGTGGCACTGCGCACAGTCCTCGATGACGACGAGGTCCCTGCGCCGCGCGATCTCGAGGATCGGGTCCATGTCGCACGCGTGGCCGTACAGGTGCACGCAGACGATCGCCTTCGTGCGCGGGGTCACGCGCCGCTCGAGGTCGGCGGGATCGATGACGTGCGTCGCCTCGTCGATGTCGGCGAACACGGGCGTCGCGCCGCACGCGGTGATCGCCTCCGCGGTCGCGATGAAGGTGTTGGCGACCGTGATCACCTCGTCGCCCGGCCCGACGCCGCAGGCGGACGCCGCGAGCCGGACCGCCTCGGTGCCGTTGGCGACGCCGACCGCGCGCGCCGCGCCGATCCACGCCGCGAAGGAGCGCTCGAACTCGGCCACCGTCGGGCCCATGATGAAGGAGGCGCTGCCGAGCGTCTCGGCGATCGCGCGATCGATCTCCCCGCGGATCGACTCGTAGCCCGCGACGAGGTCGACGAGCGGGATCCTCATGGCCGCCGCACCTCGCGCGCCGGGTTCCCGGCGACGACCGCGCCGGGCGGCACGTCCTTCGTCACGACGGCGCCCGCGCCGACGGTCGCGCCCTCCCCGATGACGACCGGGAGGAGCGTCGCGTTCGATCCGATCGACGCGCCCCGCTTGATGACGGTCTTCTTCCAAGCGGCGTCCGTGCCGGTGCGCCTGCGCGACGGGGGGAAGAGGTCGTTGACCGTGACGACGCCGTGCCCGATGAACACGTCGTCCTCGACCTCGACGAGGGTGCACAGCGTCGTGTGGGAGGAGACGATCACGTTGTCCCCGATGACGACGCCCTTCTGGATCTCGACGAACGAGCCGATGTTGCAGTTGCGCCCGATCCGGCACCCGTAGAGGTTCACGTAGTGCCAGATCCTCGTGCCCTCTCCGATCTCGCAGTCCTGGATGTTCTGCTCCACGTCACACGCTCTTCGGCCGGCCGGTCAAGGGCGGCTGCTCGTTCAGCTTGAAGGCCGCGTCCGGGCCTGTCAACGGCAGCCGCACCTCGCGCCGCGCCAGCGCGGACACGTACGCCGCCTGCATCACCTCGACCGACTCCCGGCCCTGCGCGCTGTTGGTCTTGATCTCCTGCCCGTCGAGCAGCACCGCGATCGCGTTCTCGATGACGTCGCCGTGGCGCGACTGCGAGCCCTTGTACGTCCCGTCGGCGCCCGGCAGGAGCGGCGCCTCGTCGGCGCCCGCGGGGCGCGGGAGGTCGCGCACGTCCCAGTGCTCGAGGGCGTTCAGGTACTGGCCGCCGATCTTGACCGTGCCGTCCGTCCCGACCACGATCAGCGAGCCCTCGACGCTCTGCCGGTAGGTGCAGGTCGTGTACTTGAGGACGCCGAGCGCGCCGCTCGCGAAGGCGATCTCGACGAGCCCCGTGTCCTCGGTCTCGATGTAGTCGTGGGCGAGGTTCGTCATGCGCGCGCTCACGGACGATGCCGGGCCGCCGATCCAGAGCATGAGGTCGAGGAAGTGGCTGCACTGGGTCATGAGCGCGCCGCCGTCCTCGGCCATGGTGCCCTTCCAGGCGTCCTTCTCGTAGTAGGCGCGGTTGCGGTTCCACAGCACGTCCGCGCCGACGAGCGTGATGCGGCCGAGCCGCTCGTGGAACATAGCGTCCTTGAGCGCCCGAACCGGGGCGTTGAAGCGGTTCTGCTTGACGAGGAAGAAGCGCCGGCCGCTCGCCCGCTCGGCCGCGATCACCCGATCGCAGTCCGCGACGTTGAGCGCCATCGGCTTCTCGCAGAGCACGTTGACCCCGGCCGCGAGCGCCGCGATCGACATCTCGGCGTGCATCCCGCTCGGCGTGCAGATCGAGACGATGTCCAGCGGGATCGCGAGCAGCTCCTCGAGCGCGAGGCAGGCCGTGCCGCCGTACTCGGACGCGAACGCCTTCGCCCTCTCGCCGCGGACGTCGCACACGGTCGCGAGCTCGGCGCGGGGGTTGTCCCGGATGTGCGCCGCGTGCCGCGAGCCGATGCGGCCGCAGCCGACGACGCCGAAGCGGATCTTCCTGCCTGTGTCCATGCGCCGGAGCTTGCCGCATCCGCG
Source organism: Pseudomonadota bacterium (assembly GCA_023229365.1). Classification (NCBI taxonomy): domain Bacteria; kingdom Pseudomonadati; phylum Pseudomonadota; species Pseudomonadota bacterium. The sequence goes on from JALNZK010000097.1 coordinate 3,987, forward strand.
CCCCGGATCGCCAGCGATTTCTTGCGGCGCATTCGTTTGATGGTGTGGTAGTCTGAACACCTCAACGTCCGCTTCACGATGGGGGTGTCACCATGCCGAATTCGCAGCTGGAGATCACAAGGATCGGCTCGAGAATGATTCGGGGGGGGATTCTCCTTTTCGGGCTGTTCTTCTTCCATCCGGAGTCTGCTGAAGCTCAGTGGGTGAACGCCTACTCCGCTAGCCAGAACGACGTAGTCGAATCGGTCGCCTGGGTCGACGAGCCGACGCTCGGCAAGGCGATCGCCATCGCCGGCCACTCCAACTCCTTCAGCGAGGATGACTCGACCCAGGCATGGGTCGCGCTCATCGATCCGGGCGGCGACTACCTCTGGTCGAACCTGTACGGATTAAGCACGCTGGCACAGGCCATCTCACCGGTGGTCGACGAGGCCGGACTTCTGCAGAGCCTCGCCGTGGCCGGATTCAGAAACGGCGCATGGCTGATGGAGATCAAACCCGACACCGGGGACGTCTCATGGCAGTGCGAGTATCCTGGCTTGAGTATTGCCAACGCCGTGGTCCCAACAGGCGACGGGCAGTTCGTTTTCGCAGGCAGCGTAACAGAACCTGGTGGATCTGCAGTCTTCGTCGCGAAAACCTTACGGACAGCCTTCAACCCGTGCGGCTTATCCTGGATCGAAGTTTTCGGAGAAGGAGACGACGAAACCGATGAGGCAATGGCGATCTCCGCGACTTCCGACGGGGGCTACATTGTGGCTGGCACTACGCGACGATATTCCGCGAATGGAGATGGAATTGTTTTCAAGCTCTCCCCCGACGGCACGCCTCAATGGCAGTCCACGCTTTCATCGACGATATCTCCCGTGAACGGTCACGTAGATTTCCAAGACGTTATCGAAGTCAGAGATTCCGAGGGGTACCCCGATGGCTACCTCGCAGTCGGTTCGTTCTGGTTTCTGGATGGCGGATGGGACCTCAACATGGTTCTGACACGGCTCAATCCGGCGGACGGATCGGAACGGTGGACCAAGTTATTGGGTTACGGTGACGATGGAGAATCTGTCTCCGCATTCGGTGTGGTCCAGAGCCCGGACGGCGCCTTTTCCATCGTTGGAGATGGGCGTTCACCACCTCCTGGTCCTTGGATTCATGAGGATTTACTCATATTGAAAGCGAGAGAATACGTAGACGGCCTCGGCCAGCCTTCATTGGAAATCGAATGGCAGCACGAGCTGAACTCGGGAGAGATTGGAGACAACGAATTCGCCTGGGCACGCAGTGTGACCGGCACTCCGGGCGGCGGGCTGATCGTCGGTGGGTTCTACTCGAACGCGCCTTTCATGGACAAAGATCCGTTGCTGATGCGCCTCAATGAGGAAGGCGATATCCCACCCGATTGCCTAGTCGACGCCAATCCGTCGCTCGAGGAAACTTTCCATGATTACGTTCTCGAACCAATCCTCGACGAGCCAGAATCGGTCACGCCTACGGCCGGGACCGAAACCGCGGAAACTCCGACGCCCCAGGTACTTCTACTGCGTTACGGCTGCAGTCCCTGCGTCAAGCACGTGAACGTGAACATTCCGCCTGAGATGGCCGGAGATGGTGAGACGTGGGAAACCGCTATCGCCGACCTCCAGGAGGGCATCGACGCGGCCGAAGCAGAGATCATCGGCCCAAGCGGAGGGCCAGGCTACTGCGAGGTCTGGGTCGCTCGCGGCGATTACTACGTTTACGATGACGACCCGTCGAACACGATCCAGATGAAGGCCGGCGTGCACGTATACGGCGGCTTTTCGGGCGGTACTCCTCCCGATAGCTACGGTTGGGAGGGCTCGCGCGACGATCGGAACTGGGAGTGGAACGTCACTCGGATCATCGGTGCGGATGGTCCGACACCCACGGCGCGCGTCCACCATGTCGTGACCGCACCCATCACCAACCCGTCCACGCTCGACGGCTTCCACGTGCTGGGCGGAAGAGCAAACGGCGATCCCGGACTCGACCGCTGGGGCGGCGGCATGGTCAACGTCTTCTCCTCGCCGAAGATCGCGAACTGCACCTTCTACGACAACATCGCGTGGTGGGGCGGCGCGATGGCGAACGTCTTCGCGGCGCCCGACGTCGTCAGTTGCACTTTCAAGACATCGCACAACGATCCCGGCTTCAATCAACCCAACGCCGCGTTCGCGGGCGGCGCGATCTTCAACTGGGGATGGGCGCCCTGGAGCGGCGACGGACCGACCGTCGACGGCTGCACTTTCGCCGACAACTACGCCAAGTACTACTATGGTGGGGCAATCCACAACCAGAACTCTCCGGCAGAGATCGTCGATTCGACCTTCATCGGCAACCACGCGTACGCCGGCGGCGCCGTGTCGATCGGGCAGACCGTCGATGGGATGGGCGCGCCATCGATTGAGGCGTGCACGTTCAACGACAACGTTGCGAGCCGTTGGTGGGATACGAACAACGGCGGATTCGGAGGCGCCACGGCGGCGTTCTTCGGGCAGTATGTCTATTCCGAGTACACGACGGTCGAGAACAGCCTGTTCGACAACAACTCCACCGGATCCCAGACGGGCGGCGCGATCGCGGCGGTCACGCTCTCGGGCACACCCAAGGTCAGCCTCGTCAACTGCACGATCGCCGACAACTGGACCGGTGGCGTATCCTGGTACGCGGAGTCGACTTCCGGCGCCCCGCCGGTCGTCTACAACTCCATCCTCTGGACCAACGGCCCGTACGAGATATCTCCGGACTGCGACAGCGGCGCGATCGTCTACTACACCGACGTCATGGGCGGCGCCGGGTGCGAGGGGTTCGCGGGAAATCTGGGAGACGACCCCGCCGATGACCCCGACTTCGGGTCAGGTACCTACCACTTGGAATGGGACTCCCCCTGCATCGACACAGCGAATCCAGCGGCAGCGCCCCTAACGGACCTCGACGGCGAGTATCGCGACTCGCTGCCCGACATGGGCGCCTACGAGTTCTTCCCGGAAGAGGAGGAGTAGATGATGCGAACCGACTCCATCCTCCTCCTCTCACTCCTCCTGCTTGCGCTCTCGTGCAGTGACAATCCTTCCGTTTTCGGACCGGACGCTAGCGATGCGGATTCGGACTCCGACAACGACACGGATTCCGATTCCGACATCGATACCGATTCGGATTCAGATACCGACACGGACACCGATACCGAGACTTGCGTCGAGGTCGAATGGGTCGTAGTCGAAGGTGGTGTCTTCATGATGGGGGGACCTGAAGACACGATGTCAGGAGATCGCCTCCCCATACATGAGGTGACTGTACCTTCATTCGAAATGACGCGCACAGAGGTGACAGCGGCCGAATACCGCTGCTGTTTTCTCGAAGGCGCCTGCACCGAGCCGCAGCCGCCGGGCTACGAGCCCGACACGGACGATCCGTGGGCGAGCCTCGAGAACTGCAACTGGGACTTGCAGGAAGAGGACGACCGCCCGATCAACTGCGTCAACTGGCAGCAGGCGGTCGATTTCTGCACGTGGGCCGGCGGACGGCTTCCGAGCGAGGCGGAGTGGGAGTACGCGGCGCGCAGCCAGGGTCAGAACGTGACCTACCCGTGGGGCGAGGAGGAGCCGTCATGCGATCTCTGCGTCATGAACGATGCGATGGGAATGCCCGGCTGCGACGAGGAGCGCACGTGGGACGTGTGCAGCAAGCCCTCCGGCAACACCGAGCAGGGGCTGTGCGACATGGCAGGGAACGTGCACGAGTGGGTTCAGGACTGCTACCACCCGAACTACGATGCCGCCCCTGTCGACGGTAGTGCGTGGACTACGGGTTGCCCGAGCCCTACAGATGAGCGCATCATTCGAGGAGCCTCATTCATCGAGGGGAGTTCAACGTACTTTGAAGTCGCAGAAAGGGGGAGGTCCGAAATTGAGAAATGGTTCGTGTTTCTCGGAATTCGATGCGCTCGATAGTCGTGCACTCATTACCTGGTGTGCGCGTTGAAATGACTGGTCGAACCAACGGCCCGTACGGGATATCTCCGGACTGCGACAGCGGCGCGATGGTCTACTACACCGACGTCATGGGCGGCGAGTGATCCCCCTCCTTTTGCGAGCGAATCCGGACGGTGCTAGAAGAACCTCATGAAGTCGGAAGCGAGGAAACCGCTGTGAAGCCCCCCGCGATCGAGTCGCTGGGCGAGATCCGTCCCGCGTGCGGCCCGTCGTGCGGTCCCGCGGCCGCCGCGCCCTGCTGAGGCCCCGTGACCCGGCCCCGTGCGGGCCGCGACCCTCTGGCCCAGCCGTTCGTCGAAGGCGCATTCGAGACGCCCGGCGGGCCGATCCTGCGCGTCCTATCCACCCTGAGCGCCGCGGACCGTCGCGGCGGCGCAAAGGTCCGCTGGGGGATCGGCCGCATGGACTACCTCGTCGAGCCCGGGCTCTACGCCGTGGGCTCGCCGGGCGTAGACTCCCCGGTGCTCGTCTCCGCCAACTACAAGCTCTCCTTCGACGCGCTCCGCGCGAGCCTCGCCGGCCGCAGCGCGTTCCTGCTCGTCGTCGACACCCACGGCATCAACGTCTGGTGCGCCGCGGGCAAGGGGACGTTCTCGGCCACGGAGGTCACGCGCCGCATCGCCGAGACGCACCTCGTGGAGATCGTGGCCCAAAGGCGCGTGATCCTGCCGCAGCTCAGCGCCCCGGGCGTTACCGCGCGCGAGGTCGAGGCCGCGACCGGGTTCAAGGCGGTGTTCGGGCCGGTGCGCTCCGAGGATCTCCCGGCGTACCTGGACGCCGGCTGCCGCGCGACCCCGGCCATGCGCAGCAAGTCGTTCGAGCTCGCGGAGCGCGCCGTCCTCGTGCCCATGGAGCTCGTCCCGGCGCTCAAGTGGGTCGCCGCCCTCGCCGCGGCGCTCGTCCTCCTGTCCGGGCTCGGCGGGGCCGGCGGCTACCTCTCGGAGATGGCGTCACACGGACCGATCGCGGCGCTCGCGGCCGTCGTCATCCTGCTCGCGGGAGCCGTCGCGACGCCGATCCTCCTCCCCTGGCTCCCGGGCCGCGCGTTCTCGCTGAAGGGGGCGATCGCCGGTCTCCTCGCCTTCGCCCCGTCCGCAATCGCGGCGTGGCTCCTGCTCGACGGCGGAGCCGGCGTCCCCCTCGCGCTCGAGCTCTCGGGGCTCGGCCTGATCGCCATGGCCGGTGCCGCCTTCCTGGCGCTCAACTTCACGGGCGCGACGACCTACACGTCGCTCTCCGGCGTGAAAAGGGAAATGCGCTTCGCCGTTCCCATCGAGATCGCCGGGGCGGTCGCGGGCCTCGGGCTCTGGCTCGCCGGGAGGTTGCTGTCATGACCGAGCGCGCGGGATCGAAGCTCGTCTACCTCGCGGACGTGGTCACCTTGAGGCTCGATCCGGAGAAGTGCACGGGTTGCCGGATGTGCGCGACCGTCTGCCCGCGCGGCGTCTGGGCGTTCGCGGACAAGAAGGCGGTGATATCCGAGCGCGACGCGTGCATCGAGTGCGGCGCCTGCGCCCGCAACTGCGCCGACGGGGCGATTTCGGTCCAGACCGGCGTCGGCTGCGCCAACGCGATCATCAATTCCTACTTCTCCAAGAACAAGGGCGTCTGCTGCGGCTGAGCCCCCTGCCCCATAATTGGGCCTTAGAGATACCAACTGGACCGTCTTTTCCCTGCACTGCTCTCGCTGCCCACGCACCGCGGCCACGAGGGCCGCGGGCCGCGCCTGTTTTGACCAGGAAAACCAATCAGATCGAAGCACGCTCCTCCCTCGCTGCCGCCATGCTGCCGTAACTCCCACGGTCCAGCAGCTTCGCGGCCTCTCGTCGCGCCACCGGGCTCAGGTGCGCGTAGCGCATCGTCATCTTGATGTCCGCGTGCCCCAACATCTCCTGCACCGTCTTGATCGGCGCTCCCAACATCACGAGGTGGCTCGCGAACGTGTGCCGCAGGTCGCGCCACGTGACGTGCCGTAGCCCCGCCTTGTCGCAGATCCGTTCGAGCGGTCGCCTGATGTGGTCCCGCGTCAGCATCGTTCCGTCCGGCGCGCAGAACACGATGTCGCTCCGAAGGTGCCGGTGCTCCTTCAGCACCGCCACCGCGTCGTCCCCGATCTCGATGACCCGCGCCTTGTTGCTCTTCGGCGAAAGCACCTCGCCCCGCACGAAGTTCTCACACACGCGGACGCGACCGGCGACGAGGTCGACGTTCGGCCAGCGCAACGCCAGAAACTCCCCGGTCCGCATCCCGGTCTTGAGCACCGTGTGCAAGAGCGCGAACTGCTCGGGGAACCCGAGCCGACACGCTTCGAGCAACCGATCCGCTTCTTCGAAATCGAGGAAATCGAACTCCAAGGGCGGCTCCCTGAGCCGCGTGATCCGAGGCGCGTGGTCGATGATCTTCCACTCGGCCGCAACGACGAGAAGCCGACCCAGCACCTTCAGGTGATGATTCACCGTGGTCGCCTCGTAGTCGTCGCCGAGCTTCTTCGCCTTGTACTGCTCCACCTGCCTCGGTCCGATCTCGTCCAGCCGGAGAGGCCCCAGCTCGGGCACGAGGTGCGTCTTCAGGATCATCCGCTTGGACGCCACCTCGCTCGGACGGTTGTTCGCGACCGCGTAGTTGTCGACGAACTCGCCCGAGAACTTCTCCAACGTCGGGACTTCCTTTTTCTCCTCCTTTCCGCCGACGGCGCCGCTCGCGAGCGTGGCTCTGACCTCGCGCTCGTACCGCAACGCCCCGGCCCTGGTCTGCACAGGCGCCTTTCGACGCACGCGCACAGGCTCGCCGACCAAGGGCTCGTACACGACATCGACCATCCAGTATGCGTGCATCCCGTCAGCCCCCGGATATCGGCGCTTCACTTTTCTCACACTCATGAAAACCTCCGAGTGTGAGACGGAGCCGTTACCCACGGCCAAGATATCACGTTCTGTGGGAGCGTGAGCATCTTCCTAGTGTTTGCGTCTCGAACGGCGCGGCTCTCCGCTGTTCAGCCACTCGACGACGACCTTCGTCGAAAACCGGATCGCCCTCCCGAGCCGCTGTCCGCCCGGGATCTCGCCGCGCCGGTGCATGGAGTAGACGAGGTTCTGACGCACGCGTAGGAACCGCGCGATCTCCGCGACCGTCGCCACGGGAGGCAGATCTTCCGCGCGAACGACCTCCTCCCGGCTGTCGTCTTCAACGTCGGTTTCACGCCGTGCACTCTCCGCTTTCTCTGGCGCGCGTTCGGTTTCTGTTCCGTTTTCTTGGGTCATAATTTTCTCCGTGCGCGGGCCGAAGCCCGGCGCGCGATCGGCTCGGCGATCGGAGTGCCGAACCGTCTCGTTCCGTGGGCAAACGGTCGGCTCGTTCCGAATCGGACGTATTTTTCTGCCGGGTTTTTCACGGCTTATTCGCGGGTTTGGACCGGCACTTTCCAGGCTCAACGACGGGTCAAAACCGGAGACTTTGTCCACGAAAGCCCAGGGAAACCCATGGTGCGTGTGGGCAAACCCACGGTGAACGGTGGTGACGTCCACAGCCATCGCCGCGCGGAGGTGCCTCGCACCGCCGGTCTTCGCCAACGGATCGCGATCGCGGTCGGGTGTCTTCGCGGTCGAGATCATTTCTCGCCCTCCGTTCCCTTTGCGATCGCGCCCAGCTCCTCTCGCAGCGTGGCGAGAAGATCGGCCTTCATCTTCTCGGTTACGCTTGCCGTCACCTGGGCGGTGACGCGCGCCGTGATCTCTGCTTCGAGCTTGGCTTGGCGCTCCTCCTCCTGCGTGCGCAGCTCCAGTTCCTCCCAGCGGCGTTGGTCTTCCCACTTGCCGTCCAGGGTATCGACGCCCTGTTCGGCGGCCTGGTCGTACTGCTCCCCGAGGAGGTTGCGCTTGTACTGCTCCCAGTACGGCCGCGCCCAGCTCTCGGCCTCGGAGTACTGCTCCAGCTCGCGAACACTGGCGTACTCGTCGATCGGTCGGCTCGTTCTGGCGAGCCAGTCGGCGAGAATGATGTTGATGAGCTGGTTCCGGCTCTTAAACCGCTTGTTATCCACGTAACTGTCGAGCGCCAAGACTAGGGCCTCGGGGGAACGAACCAAGTGCTGCATCGGCATTTCTCCTTCTCTTTATTCCGCCCTTGCTCTCTATGATAGCTCTGCTATCTTTACCTCTGTCAAGCTTTTTCAACCACCGCATTTCTTTGACAAATTAGCCTGACAAAGAATGTTACTAACAAAAATGTTTAGTCGTTCAGTTTTTCTTTTCACAACCTGCGAGGGTGACCGACACTAATAGTACACGTTACTTCGAAGGGGGCGTTTCCAGGGGATACTTTATGTGACAACCCGATGGACAGAGTGCCCAGGTGCGTGAAGTCTTTCATGTAACGTAGTAATTCGGGGGCCGGGGACGAGAAAAGCTAATGAAGAATGTGCAGAAACAGCGCCCGCGATCGATTATAGGCACTGTACTTCACTCCAACGTTCCGTGCGGGTTGTTACTCGCGCAATGAGGGGGGATTCCATGCGAATTGACCGAATGCCAAATACGTTCTTGAAACGTGTTCTATTTACGATCCTGCTCATGGCGACGGTTTCAACCCTTGCAACGACTGCCGCTGCGAGGCAGTCACTTTCTTCTGTTGATCGTATCGCAATGCCTTACATCGACAATCAAGCTCTTATAGAACGGGACAGGGCGGCGGAACTTGCTTCAAATAGTGAGTACTATCTTCCGCAGACCGCAGAACCTGTCGAGGTGTCATTTGACACCGTCTCTGACGGAACTTGGGAGTTGCTTCCCGATGGAAACTATCTCTGGCGGTTGCGGATATATTCCGAAGGAGCAGTTTCTGTTGCTGCAACTCTCGCCGACTTTTTTCTACCGCCAAGCGCTTCTCTCGTTGCTTCCTCACCAGATGGTCGAGACATTCGCGGCCCGTATACAGCCATCAGCACAAATGAATCTGGTCGGTTCTGGGTTCCAAAGGTATTTGGCCCTGAGATTGTGCTAGAGTTGACGGTTTCAGCAGTTGAGAAATCTAGTATCCATTTTCAGGTAATGACAGTTCAACATGGTTATGAACCCGCCATTTTTACAGAGTGTGACTATTGCTGGCCTGATTGCCCGGGTTCTCTAGTCTGCAACGTGGACACGGCATGTATAGATAGTGATGATGAAATTCAATCCGTTCTACCGGATGGCGTGGACTGGTCTTCTATAAAAAGAGCTGTTGGACAGCTGGATATTGCAAACGGGTTATGCAACTGCTCCGGCAGCCTAATGAATAATGCCGATTTTTCCACAGATCTCTTTTTTATGACCGCGAGTCATTGTTTTCGTATTTGTGAAGATGTGAAAGATGTGCCGTTTCAAGACGGACTTGATTCCGTGCAAGTATATTGGAACTACGAGAACAGTTCTTGTAGAAACTATCATCACACAGAAGGCGATGACCGAGAAGTCGGCGATGGGCGGTACTTCGTCACAGGACCCCGTGCCTTTTCATTAATTGAATGGGAATACAGTTACAGCGATTACACGTTGGATGCTATTCTATTGAAACTAGATCCTTCCACGCATCACATTGATTGTTTTAGTCCCTATTTTCTCGGTTTCAACATCGACGATTCGGCATCAAATGCTGATGTTGCTGTCGGTATACATCATGCAAAAGTTAGGGAAAAGCGTATCAGCATCAGCACGGACGGTTCGTCCCATAGTAATCTCCGGGTCAGTGCCAATTTCAATTATGGACGTATTGAAAAAGGGTCATCGGGATCTCCTCTATTGAATGAGGACGGTCTAATGATAGGAACCTCAGCGAGCAACGGTTTGGAGGAGAGTTGCGAGTTGGAAGAAATTGTACCTGTAAGTTATGGACGTTTTTCGGCTGCGTGGTACGACGAGGAACACACCTTCATCTCAGAAGATCCCGATGCGGTTGGTTTGAAGACCTTTTTAGACCCGTATGATCACATGGCCGAGTATGGGGTTCAAATATGTCCGGGCTTCGATCCCCTCGTGAATAATGATTGTGATGATGACGGCGTCCCCAACTTGCAGGACGACTGCCCGACCGGAGACGATTGTGACGACCTGGATCATGATGGAGTTTTAGATAATGTTGACAATTGTATAGTCACTTATAATCCAGGGCAGGAAAATTGCGATGGGGATAGCATGGGAGATGCTTGTGACAGGGATCGATGCGCAGATTTCTGCGGAATCGACGTAGTTGACACATGGGAACCGGTCGGCCCTGGATTATCGATAAAAAATTCCTTTTTTATGATAAAAAGTCAGTTTGGTATGACTACAAGTGAAATTGATGTTAAAACGTGTGCTCGTGGTGCTGTTTATAATATAGACGAATCGCATTGTTATCCGGCGGATGATTTCCAGCCCGATGAAGTTCAACTCAGATGGTGTAGCTGCGAGAACTGGGAGAACCTTGATGACTGCGAAGAAGAGAACTGCCCCAAGAACATACTTGGCGCCCAGGAGTTGGATTTCGCACATTCGGGTTGGCACCTGACGAGCTATAAATACGATATATATGTCCCTCCCCCTCCTATGGTCTTTCCGCCTCTGGGCGAGAAGCCATATGCGTATTATCCATCAATAACATGTGCGAGATCGAATACGATAAGTGGCGGGTATTGGAGTGTTTGGGATTCGGACGACGCAGTGGGCACAGACTATTATACTATGCACTGCACGCCACAGAAAGTGGACTATGTAAATCCGGCCACGGGAGACATCAGCGCCAAGACGACTCAATGGGATTGGGACAAAGAGCTATGGTGGCAGGAGAACGATTCACTCATCGGGTCTGTCCCAGGACCACAGCAAGTGCCGATGGACAACGCTGAAACATTGGTAACCAACAAGACGAAGGGATACCTCTGGGTGAGAACGAGCGGACCGATTGACGACATGGATGGAGTGGAATGGGAGAGAGGTAACAACTATGCGACTTTCCAGCTCGATTCCGGATCGTCGCGTGGCAGCATCCGAGGCATCCCACATCCGTCATTCCCCGGTTACCAGAAATGGATTGATCTACCACGTTGGCCGGAGGCAATCGATGATCCAGCCATCTCAGCGGCACTACCCGAGGTTCGGAACGAGCGGCTTGGCCTGATGGCGATTCCCGTCGAGGCAACATCCGAAGCTGGATTCTATGCATACCCTGCGGGCTTGGCAGGACCGAACTCGGCCCTGGGCGGGCTCGTGGTGCAGATTATCGACGGTCGCGGCCTGGATATGCGGGCATCGGCCTACTCGACCGGCACGACGTCCGGCTCGGTGCCCGAGACGCTCGGGTTCGCATCCGCTCGGTTCGGGGTCGTCGCCCACGGGCAGACACAGGAGCAGGCGCAGGCACAGAGCGCGAGCCAGACAGTCAGCTACGGGCTTGCGGTGTTCGGAGGCGCGCTCGCGAACGGAGCTAAGGCAGAGCGGCTGTGGATCGGCAGGTTCGGCGGGCTCGACCAAAACGGGCAGCCGTTCTTCGCGTGGCAGGACGCAACGCCGCAATCGGGCGAGATCCCGCCGCCGAGGTCCGGCGCGGCGATGGTGTTTGACGAGCGAAACGGCCGACTGCTCCTGTTCGGCGGGGAGGGAGCGAACAACGGGATCCTCTCGGATCTTTGGGCATACGACCTCGGACGCGGCACTTGGAAACTGCTCGATAGCGATTTTCTCGGGCTCGCGGATCACGAAGCTGTGCAGACCTCCGGACAGCTATTCGTGGCAGGTGGCCGCACCGCGAACGGTCCAAACAGCGCGGTGTACAAAGTCGATTTCCGCACACTTGAACGCGAGACGATCGCCGACCTCGGGTCTGGACCGGGTGTGCGGACCAATCTGGCGCTTGCCTTCATGGAGGTGCACGCTGGGCGTCTGCTCGTCTTCGGCGGCGTTGACACGCGCGGCACGGCGCACAACGACCTGTGGCGCTACGACATCGAATCCGATGCGTGGTCAGTGGTGAAGCCTGACTGCACGGGCCGGACGTGCCCGTTGGCCGGGCAGCCCTCGTATATCGTGACCGGACCGGGCGGCGGCATCGCCGTGCACGGATTGGCCGATGATGACGGGAATAGTTCGTTTGTGCTTACCGAAGGCGGGGAATGGGAAGGGGACGTCTCGCGGCTCGCGGATGAGGAAGGCGTGGCAATCGACTGTGACGGCGATGGCGACAAGGAAGCGGGAACCACGCGTTTGTGCCGCGCGGATAATCTCTGGTACGCGGATGTCGGGCGCATGACGTGTGCCGAACCCGGGGTGTCGGATGAACTAGCGTGCGGCGCCAGGGAACCGGCGCAGATGAACGAGGTCGCGTCGTGGAGCCCCGACGATTGGCAGTGGGTCGTCGACCTTGCTCCCGGCAACGATGGGTACACATACGTGCTCACCGACACCGAGTTGCTTTCTTTCGACCCGCTCGACGCGGCGAACGGTTTGGAACCCTTGGCACGCGAAGCACTCACGGTGCCCGGCACGTGCTGGTGGTGCGGCGGGCCGGACTTCGGAACCGACGTGGCGGTAGTGGGCGACTTCGTGCTCGTGGCCGCGCTGAGCGGTGTGCACGTGTTTCGGGCGACGTCCGACGGCGGGCTCACGCCGACCGGCTATCTGCCTGGGCGCGTGGCGGTACTCAATCTGGCTAGGCTCGGCGGCGTAGTGTACCTCGCGGACGGAGCTGGGATCACGGTCGCAGCGCTCGATGAGAACGGAGCACTGTTCGAGGTGAAACGCATGTCGCTCGGCGCCCTGGCAATCGGCGTGGACGTGAATACGACAAACGAAAAGCTGATGGTGCTCACACCGACCAAGTTGCGGCGTTTCGAGATCGGCGGGAACCCGTACGCGCCGACCGCGAAAAACCAGGTCGCGCTTTCCGGCCTCCTGTATCCCAGGATGCGGGTCGACGGGGCGTGGACCTACCTGAACGGGCTCCTGGGCACGCAGACTGTTGAGGACGCGGCGGAGGGGCTCCTGAAGCGCGGGCCGCACGACCTACGCGACTGGGTGGACGGTCGTATCGTGCGGGACGGAGTCGCCGAGCGGTTGTCTCCCGGATGCGCGAACGCGTACGAGGTCTGGGAGGCTGCGCCGTGACGCGCAGCCCATCATTCATTTTGTTCTTGCTCGGTCTGTCACTCTCGGCTTGCTCGTCATGCTCGGGCGACGGTCACACGACGGATTCGGGTATTGATGGTGGTACCGGCACCGACACAGATACCGACACGGACACAGACACGGATACGGATACAGACACCGATACCGACACTGATACCGATACCGACACTCTGCCCGACGGATTCGTGGCCGACGCCGGTCCATGGGTTTGGGAGGATCTACCCGACGCGGGCGACTGCGGCGTGGAAGGATGCAAGCAGCTGACGTTTGGCGACTCCGTCGACGTGTTGGAGTGGGATGTGTGGGGAAACCTTCTTGCATATGATGATGGTGATCCTAGCAACAACAACGTTAAAGTCGTAAATTATAGTAGTAATCGACAACTTACCATTCCAAGTCCATATGACACGGAAACAACAACTTTTGTTTTCTTTCCGGCAACTATTTACGAAAAGACAATATGTTACGCAAAAACGGCCAACAGTTGGGACGGACGTCACGATGTCATTTGTGCGGATTTGGAAGAAGAGAAGCAGAAGCTCATTTTCCATCTTAACAAAGATGGCGATGAAACCCTTCACCCCGCAGAGTATATCGACATTTACGGTACACGTATTGTGTCGATGGGGGGCTGTGTAGTCGGAGACTTCTGGCCCTTGTGCGCCTTTGACATGGATGCACCGGAAACGTACCAGGAGGTCGCGCCGCACTTCTACGGCTCGCACAACAGCATGTGGGGCGATGTCGTAGTCTGGTACAAGGAGTTCGACGGGTATCACATTCAAGCATACGATTTCTCCACTTCTACGCAGTTCGACATAACCAACGACGATCAGGTCCAGTTCAACCCCAGAATTCAAGGCAACCGCGTCGTGTACCAGGATCTTCGGTTCGGCGACGGCGGCACGCCGATGACGAGTTGGGCACACTCGGCCGTGTTCATGTACGATCTGAGCACGCACGAGACGACACAGATCACGAGCGGCGAGTGGATCGCAGCGTTCCCGGACGTGTACGAAAACATTGTCATCTGGGCGGACTACCGGGCGAGCGCCAATCCCAATGATCAGAACAGCATGTCGGGCGTCGAGATCTGGGGCTACAACCTCGACACGAGCACCGAATTCCAGATCACCAACGTACCTAGTCGCTCGAAGACTACGCCGCGTATATGGGGAGATAAGATTTTCGTTCACATGTATAAGGCCGGACCGGGTGACGCTATCTACATGTTCGACCTGCCGGATGGGGCGAAGTAGTTGTTCGTAACTTCTCTCAACTGTCGCTTGCGAAGATCACGGTCCTTGCGGCATTTCCCGCAATACTCGCGACTCGTCCGTCTGGTTCCCCAGAGTTCCGTCCCTGATGTGACACCAAATGTGGGATGGCGAGGGCTGTCCAGCATTGGAAACCCATCTGGCAACCTACTGCGAAGCAATGTCCTAAGAGCCACTAATACTCAAACATTACGGGTGGTTTGTTGCTCCCCATACAGCCCAAACAGGAGTACTGGAATATTCCAACGGCTCAGCCGCCGAAGGTTTTCCCAAATGTCATTGGCTGGATATTCTGTCTGCAACTCGCGAGAATTAGAGCACTTCAACGAGTCGCCGTCGGAACTCTGGTTCCCGCGTCTTGTCGCGCCGAGATTTGCTTATTCGTGGGTCAAATAGGAGGAAGAGGGGACAAGCCATGTTTTTACTACCGTGCTGGCGTCGTGTGAAGATAGTCATCATGGTGTTTGTTGCAAGTATCGTCGCCTGCACGGGCGATCCAAAACTTGTTGACGACGCCGGGCCTGATGCCGACACCGACACAGATGCGGACAGCGACACGGACACGGATAGCGATTCCGATAGCGACACCGACTCCGACACCGTGCCTTGGTCAACACCGGAAGTCGCCGGAGTTCTGCTCTCCGTGTGGGGTTCCTCTGCCGATGACGTGTACGCGGGCGGCGAAGGGCAGACGTTGCTGCACGGCTCGGGCTCCACGTGGGAACTCGTGCCACTGCCCGAAGGGTTCAACGCGGGCGACATCCACGGCAGCGCTTGGAACTCCGTCTACGTCGTGAACGGCTGGGAAGACTTTCGGGTCGTGCGATACGACGGCGCGGTGTGGAGCGACACCACCTGCGGTGTGTGTATCAACGGTCTCCGAGCGGTTTGGGTTTCCGGTATCGACGATGTCCTCGGCATCACCAACAACTGCGTACCCATGGAACCTGGGGTTTGTGTGACCGCCGTGTACCGCTTCGACGGTGAAGCGTGGAGCAGCATTTGGGGCCACGACTTGATGACGGAAACTGACGGACAACCCGATTTCGAGGACATGACCGGCACCGCGGATGGGCACGTGTTCGCCGTCGGTGCAAGCAACCTCGATGAGGTGATTGCAATTGCGTCGGATGGTACCGACTGGTGGACCGAGGAGATCCCGGAGCCAAGCCTCCACGGCGTCTGGGCGCTCGACGCGGCGAACGTCTGGGCCGTCGGTGACGGCGGAGCCGTCCTCAGGCGCGGCGACACGGCGTGGGACTACGAGGACACGCCGACCTCCGCGCGGCTCGACGGTGTCTTCGGCTGGAGCGAGGCCGAGCAGATCGCGGTCGGCGATGGCGTGATCCTGAACAAGAGTGGCGCGGTGTGGGGTTTGCAGGACGTTCCGACCGCCGGTGCGCAGCTCCACGGCGTGTGGGGCGCGACTCCCGACGATGTGTATGTCGTCGGCGAACTGGACGGTGGCGCGCTCATTCTTCACTACGACGGCGCGGCGTGGTCGGTCGTCTACGGGGGATGATAGCTTCTTCGGTCCGACTGCTTGAGCAAGTAGCCCTCTACCGCTCCTACCGTTTGCCTTCTTGTCGCTTTTCCGTCCCGCGAGCATAATGATCTTGAGCTGAACGGACGCTTGCTCCGGCCCGGCAACGGGCTCGGCGGACTTGTCAACCGCGACGGAGAGAGCAGACGGACGGCCCAGAACAAAGCCAAGCGCGAACTCCGCTGCCGTTACGACGGAGGGGTGACTCCCTTCGTTTGTGCGGATTGGGCGGGTGAGTTCTCGCGCTTGGCGGCTCATCTGCCCTTCTATGAAAAAGCCTGT